>JAPUKZ010000404.1 GCA_027295405.1 Gammaproteobacteria bacterium | reverse complement strand
TGATTGGCGGCGACTGGTGCGCGGCTGCCGATGGTGCTGAATCTGATGTCTACAATCCCTCCAGCGGTGAAGTAATCTCCCGTGCGGCGATGGCAGCACCCGAAGACGTAGAGCGGGCAATCAGCGCGGCCCGGAATGCCTTTGACCAGGGTGTCTGGACCGGGCTCACGCCGGCTGCACGCGGCAAGATCCTGTGGCGAGCGGCAGACTTGCTGGAGGAATACGCCGACGAGGTGGCGGAGCTGGAAATGCTGGATGCTGGCAAGCCCTTTGCCGGAACCCGCAGCGGGGAAGTGCCATTCGCGGCGGAGTGTTTTCGTTATTTCGCCGGTTGGTGTACCAAGATCGAAGGCAGCACCAAGCAATTGTCCACAGTGCCCGACCAGGACTTCCATATTTACACCCGGCGGGAACCGATCGGGGTGGCCGCGTTGATCGTGCCCTGGAATGGACCGCTGGTGCAGGCCGCCTGGAAAGTGGCGCCGGCGCTGGCCGCCGGTTGCAGTTGTATCCTCAAGCCCGCCAGCGAAACCCCGCTGTCCGCGGTGCGCCTGGGTGAAATCCTGCAGCAGGCGGGGGTGCCCGACGGGGTGTTTAATTTGTTGCTGGGGGGTGGCCCCAGTGTCGGTCAGCTACTGGCCGAACACCCGAACGTTGACAAGGTGTCCTTCACTGGCTCCACTGAAGTGGGTAAGACCATCATCAACGCCGCGCGCGGCAATCTGAAAAAGGTCTCGCTGGAACTGGGGGGAAAATCGCCGGTGATAGTGTTTGCAGATGCGGATCTCGATGCGGCGATCACCGGTGCCGCGCAGGGAATTTTCTCCAACGCCGGACAGGTCTGTGTGGCGGGATCGCGTTTGTATGTGCAGGCGTCTGTCTACGAGCAAGTGGTGGAAGGTATTGCTGACATTGCCCGCAATATGCAGGTTGGCCCTGCCACCATCGAGGGCTTCGATATGGGGCCGCTGATATCCAAAAAACACCTCAACTCGGTGTATGCCATGGTGGAATCCGGCAAGGCGGCGGGTGCCCGGCTCGCCGCCGGTGGCGAAATTTTAGAGATCGACGGAGGTTACTTTTTACAACCCACGGTGTTCGCCGATACCCATCACAGCATGCAGATTGTCGCCGAGGAAATCTTTGGTCCGGTGCTGGTGGCCATGCCGTTCGGGGATGATGATGATATTTGCGCCATCGCCAACGACAACCAGTACGGTTTGGCGGCCAGCATCTGGACCCGGGATATCAGCAAGGCCCACCAGAGTGCCGCTGCCATCAAGGCGGGCATACTATGGATTAACTGCCACGGCATCCCGGACATGGCGATACCTTTTGGCGGCTACAAGCAATCTGGCTGGGGCCGGGAGAATGGCTACGAAGCCCTGCTGCAGTACACCGAGCTAAAGTCCGTCGTGGTAAAGCTCTAGAAAGGGGACAAAAAATAGGGGACGTAGCACGGTTTTCTTCGCAGAATTCACCGAGAATGGTGACCTTGGTCTTCTTACTTGCCCGGCAATATCATCAATGGCCTCGGCGTTGCGGAGAAAGTGCGCGCCACCCAGATCTTCCACGGTTCCGGGGCGCGGCAACTGGAGTGGCGCAAGCTGGAGTTGTTCTTTGCCCTGATTAATCCCCTGCGGGTGTACTGGTTGAACCTGGTCAACCGCTGGATGCTGCGCCGGGCAGATGGGCCGGTGGCAGGTACACAGCAGCCGGCAGCAGATCCTGCGGTTGCGACGCAGCGCATCAAACAGCTCGCAACGGAGTTTGGTGCCTGTTAGTTGCTAATTCCACAGGTTAAGCAAAAATACGCAGAGTATCGCCAGGGGCGCCAACACCCTCACCGACAGTTGCCAGATTTGCCACCAGTGATCTGATTCAATACCGACGTCCTCGCGCATGCGCTTGGCGTTGATCACCCATCCCGTCAGCAATGCGATCAGCAGGGCATTAACGGGCAGTACGAAATTCGATACCACATAGTCGAGGATGGAGAATACCGTGCGCCCCTGCAACTGGGGGATCATGTCGAGCGGAGTAAAGTCTTGCCACAGGTTGAAAGAGAACACCGCCGCCAAACCCAGAACCCAGACCAGGCCCGCGGTCAGTGTGGCGGCCCTGGCGCGGCTCAGCCCGGGTCGTTCCTCGGCCCAGGATACGAACGGTTCCATCATGCCCAGACCCGATGTGAAAGCGGCGAAGAAAACCAGCAGGAAGAACAGGGCGCCAAACACCGCGGCGCCGGGCATTTCGCTGAATGCCAGTGGCAGGGTCACGAATATGAGTCCCGGCCCCTCGGCGGCGTCCAGTCCCGAGGCGAACATGATGGGAAAAATCACCAGGCCCGCCAGGATCGCCGCCAGTGTATCCGCCAGGCCTATCGCCCAGGCGGCGCCTGGAATCGAAACGGTCCGGGGCAGGTAGGCGCCGTAGGCGAGCAGGGCACCGGTACCCACGGCGATGGAGAACAGCGACTGGCCCAGGGCGATGAGGATGCTGTTGGCGGTGAGTTTGGAGAAATCCGGATTGAACAGGAAGTCCCAGGCGCGACCGGCATCGCCGACGAAATTGGCGTACACGGCCAGCAACACCAGCAGCAAAAACAGGGCTGGCATCATGAACTTCGATATCCGCTCTATGCCGTTGTGTATGCCGCTACCCACGACCAGTGCCACCGCTGCGATCATAAGACTGAAGGAGAGCAACATTCTGACGGGGCTTGCTAACAATCGCGCGAACAGTGATTCCGCTCCGGTCGCGTCTATGCCGGTGAAGCGACCGGCGGCCGCCTGCAGGAAATAGTCCAGCGACCAGCCGCCAACCACCGCATAAAAACTGAGGGCCAACAGGGGTGCAAATATGCTCAGCCAGCCGATCAGTTGCCAGCGGGAGTGCCCGCTCTCTTCTTGCGAGATCAGCGCCGTGGTTGCCACCGGGCTACGCTGACCGCGGCGGGCTATGGCCAGTTCCGCCATCACCAGTGGTACGCCGATGCTCAGGACGAAAAACAGGTATACCAGTACAAAAGCGCCTCCGCCATTTTCTCCGGCAACATAGGGGAAGCGCCACAAATTTCCCAGGCCCACCGAACAGCTAATCGTGGCAAACAGGAAAGTGAGCCGGGAACTCCAGAATTCGGTTTTCAATCGCTGTCTTCTTATTCTCTTTTGTTCGGCTCCAGTGTAACCGCATCCCTGCTTGTTTTGGGATCAGTATCCCGGAATCCCCGCTGAGGTACTTGTCCAGGGTGCGGTGGAAGTGCCCTATGCGAATCTCCTGGTAGTTTCCCAGTACCACTTCCCGTGATTGCAGATTGTGCTGGCCTTGCTGAAGTCTCGCGGCAGACTATCTGCCAGGTGCGTTTCCGGACGCGCTCTATTTCCTGCTCATGAAATTCCCGACTGATGTACCTGTCGACAGAGATGTTGGCGGAGCCGAGATCCGGCTGGGTGTTTTCCCGCAGGCAATTCGGTACGGCTACCGGTTCTTCGTCCAGCAAGTCCTGGTAAGTCGGGGTGGCGGAGGGTTTCTGGGCGCTCAGGGGCGGATCCTCCAGCGGCGGTGTCCAATGCTGGAGAGAATGGCGGCGAGCGATAAAAACAGTCAGTTGTGATTGTTTCTAAATGAAGAAAAGATGATGTGTATGAAGTGAGGCGGATTTGCAGGTCGCGGTCAGTCCAGCACAAACAGTATCCAGGGCGTCCCGATCACCAGGTAGATGACCAGGTTTGCCAGGGTTATCAGACCCCCGTATTTGTAGATTTCCCGGCTGGTGACATACCCTGAGCCGGCGAGGATCACGTTACAGCTGGACCCCTGCGGAGTGATGACGGAGAAGAAGTTGGTCGCCAACAATAACATCATCGCGATCAGTGGTCCCGGCACGTGGGGCACAGCGATGCTGAGAAAAACCCCGAACAGGGCCAGTAACTGCGCCGTCTGGCTGACAAACAAATAGTGAATCAGGACGTAGATAACGATCAAGCTGGTATATAGCAGCGGCCAGGGGAGGTCCACCAGCCCACCGGCCAACTGGTCGCCCAGGTAGCTCATGAATCCCAGCCGGTTTAATTCTGAACTCATGGTAAAGAGGATGGCGAACCAGATCAGAATCTCCAATGCCCCCCCGGATTTGCGCAGGTCCTCCAGGGTGAATACGCCGCCCAGCATCAGTACCGCGAAGCCCAGCAGGGCGACACTGGCGGTATCGATTCCCAGCGCCCCGGCGAAAGCCCAGCCGCCCACCAGGCCTAAGACGGTGGCCAGGGTGGTCCATTCCTTGCGGGATAGCGGTCCCATCTCATCGAGTCTGGCCTGGGCTTCTATGGGCGCGTGGGGGGTGGCCTTCAGCTCCGGCGGAAAGACGCGGTACAACATCCAGGGCACCACCAGCATGGCGGTAATGGTCGGTACCGAGGAGGCGAGGAACCAACTGCCGAAATCGATTTTGATACCGTAACCTGCCGCGAGAGCAACTCCGATGGGATTGGCGCCCATGGCGGTCAGCCAGAGGCCGGAAGACAGGGCCAACCCCGCCATGCTGGTCATCGTCAGGTAGGCGCCTATGTGCCGGCGGCTGCCGTCTTCGGGTCGGGAGTGATTGCTCTCGGCCAGCGCACAGACGATGGGGAACAACACGCCGGAGCGGGCCGTGTTGCTGACAAATGCAGGTGCAATCAATGCGTCAGTGGCAACAAGACTGTATCCCAGACCCAGTGAGGAGGAACCGAACCTGCGTACCAGCAGGTAGGCAACCCGGTATCCCAATCCGGAGTTGATCACCCCCCGGCCCACCAAAAAAGCGGCGACAATCAGCCAAATCAGGCCTTCCCCAAAACCGGCATAGGCCTGCCGCGGTTCCAGGGTAGCGGTCATCACCGCTGCGACCAGACCGAGGATGGAGGCCAAAACAATGGGCAGGGCGCCACTGATAACCGAGAAGATGACCGCGGCAAAGATGGCAAACAACTGCCAGGCTTGTGGATCCAGACCCGCCGGCACCGGCGTGAACCAGATGACCAGCCCCAGCAGCAGGCTGGCTATGCGTCTAGTGGTGGTCGTCAACATTTATTGATTCCGGAATTTTGGTTTATTGTTAGAGTTGTTGGGTTGGGGATTGTAGTGCATTGGTGGGGGCTTGTGGCACCGCCAGCTGGTGACTCCGAACGTGGGGGAGTGGCACCGCTAGCCGGGGTCAGTGGTGCCACACACCCCGAACAAGGCGCCAATAGTTCGGTTGCTAGTGGGAGCTGCGCATATGGTGGCGGCGGAGCATGGATATGGGAATCAGGGTGATCAGGAATACCACGGTCAGGAACAGGAAGCCGTCCTGAAAACCGAGCACAATAGCTTGCTGGTGAACGATGCGGCCCAGCATGCCATAGGCTACCTGCTGTTGTTCCCAGAAGCTCAAACCCGCGCCGGTAAGGGACCGTTGTAGCTCCAGTACCAGCTCGAAAGTGTCGCTGTGGTCATAGCTCTGGGTGGCCAGCAGTGCGTCCCGGTGGAAGCTGGTGCGATAAGCCAGCGCAACCGACAGCAGGTTGACACCGAAGGCGCCGCCCAGTTGTCGTATGAAATTCATGGCCCCGGCGCCCTGCTGCAGGTACTCCATAGGCAGACCCTGGATAGCGGCCAGGTTGATCACCGGCGCCATGATACCGATGCCGATGCGGCTCACTATCACCCACCAGGCGAAGGTCCACCAGCTGGTGTACGGGTCTGCCTGCACCATCAGCATCGAACTGTAGGCGAGGATGAAGAATCCCCCGCCTATCAACAGACGTTGATCGATGCGGTCCGCCAGTCGTCCCGAAAAAGGGAATATGGAACCCATCACCAGTGCTGCCGGTAACATCATCAGGCCGCTGTCCGTCGCGCTCATGTTCTGCACGATTTGCAGGAACAGTGGCACCAGGTAAGTGGTTCCATACAAGCCTGCACCGAAGATGAATGCGAGTATGGTGATCATCACGAAGCGGTAATGGCCGAATACCCGCAGGTCCAGTAGTGGGTGCTGGCAGTGTTTTTCCCTGAATATAAAGCCTGCTGTACCCAGTGCCGACAGGGCAAACCACAGCAGCACGAAATTGGAACTCCAGCCTTCCCGCTGCCCGTTGCTGAGGGCGATTAACAGCGCGCTGATGGCAATGCTCACCAGTACCAGTCCCTGCCAGTCCAGTGGGGGCCTGGGGGCGTTTTCTTCCCGCCCCGGCAAAAACACAGCCGCCGCCGGAAGCACAATCAGGGACACGGGAATACCCATCAGGAAAACATAGCGCCAGTTCAGGGAGTCGATAAGGTAGCCACCCAGAACCGGCCCCACCGCCGGTGCCAGCACAATACCGATGGAGGTTACCCCCATCACTGTGCCCTGGCGCCCGGCCGGGAATAGCTGGAATACCATGGACATGCCCAGGGGTGTGATCACCCCGGTGGCGGCACCCTGCAATATTCTCGCCGCGATCAACAAATCAGTGGTCGTACTGATCCCGCCAAGCACCGCGCCCGCCATGAACGTGCTCATGGCGGCGATCACGGTGACACGAACGCCAAAGGTTTGTATCGACCAGGAACTCAACAACATGGTGACGGTGGATGAGGCCAGGAACGATGTCGCCAGCCACTGGGCCTCGTCCTGGCCGATGCCAAAGGCGCCCATGATATCGGGGATCGCGACGTTGATGATGGTGCCGGTCATCAGGGCGGCCACGTTGGCCAGTACGATGGCGAACATGGCGGCCCAGCCGTACCACAGGCCGTAGCGCCGATACAGATTCTTGATCTGTTCGCCGCAGTTCAGCTCGTCGAGAAAGGCCTCGACCTTAGCGGATGTCAATCGCGATCTCCACCATCATGCCCGGCTTGAGCATCTGGTTTTTTTGCTCGACGGCGATCTTGATCGGCAGGCGCTGGGTGATTTTGGTGAAGCTGCCACTGGGATTGGTGCTGGGTAACAACGCAAACTGACTGGTGGCGGCGTTACCGATTCGCTCCAGCTTGCCGGAGAAGACGGTACCAGGATAGGCATCGACCATGACTTTTACGGGCTGGCCTACCTGCAGGTGGCGAATCTCGGTTTCCTTGATATTGGCCTTGATCCAGACTTCCTCGGGGTTGTGGATCAGTGCGATGCGCTGTCCCGGCATGATGTACTCGCCGCTGTTGACGAAAGTCTGGTCGACGATGCCAGCCAGCGGCGAGTTGATGCGGCGTTCGTCCAGCGCCACTTGCTGACGGCCCAGTTGGTGCCTGACCCGATCGCGATCGTGATTCAAACGCTCCCGTTGTTGCTCAAGAACCTCGAGGCGGTCACGGGCGGCATTGGCTTCCACCAGTTTGGCCTGGGCGGATGCGACCTGGGCGCGAGCCCGGTTCTGGTTCTGTTCCGCCACCTGGAATGAGCTGCGCGCCTGTTCCCAGCCCTGCTGGGAGAGGATGCCCCGCTCACGCAGGGATTGGGAGCGCTCCCACTCGGCTGCCTTGAGTTCCAGATCCGAATCGGTAGAGGCCAGATTGGCCTTGGTGGCAGTGAGCTGGGATTGGGCGGCCTGCAGGGCGCCGCCGGTTTGTCGCTCCACCATGGCCAACTCTGCCTTTGCCTGGGCGATACTGGATTGCGTGGACTTCAGCTGGGCCTTGAGTTCTTCCAATTTGAGTGCGGTCTCCCTGGAATCCAGCTGTACCACCAGATCCCCCCGCTGCAGCCAGGAACCTTCCTTCACGGCCAGATCTTCGATGCGGCCGCTGACCTTGCTGCTGATAACCACCAGGTTGGTGGAGACCCGCGCATCATCGGTGTAGACATGGATAGTGCGCTGGTAGATCCAGTAGCTCAGGCCCAGGACCGCGAGAATAGCCAGGGGTATCAGGTACTTGCGGCGCGAGCCGCCTTGTCGCTCCGTTTCTGCCGGGTTGACCTCAGTGTCGATGCTGGTCATGTGTTTTCCTCTCGCGGCTCATCGCTATTGCCTTTGGCGATGAACTTTAGTTGATCCCGGATGCTTGTCAGAGACGCGCTCAGCGATTGGCGTTCGCGCTCTGCCACGCCGGTTAGAGCGCTGGTGTGCAATTCTTCGAAGGATTCACCCAGGCTCTGCAGTTGCCGGCGGCAGTCCCTGGTCAGGTGCAAGGTGCGGGCGCGCCGGTCCTGCGGGTGTACCCGGCGTTGCACCCAGTTGCCGGCTTCCAGCTCGTCTATCAATACGCCCAGCGGCGCCTTACCCATATTGAGCTCCTGGGCCAGTTGACTCTGCTGCCAGCCTTCCCGGCGACCGATGGCGGTCATCACCAGCCATTGGGAACGGGTAAAACCGATTTGTTTGAGTTGCAGGTTGAAAAGGCGGCTGTTGAGACGGCTGATACCGCTGATCAGGTGCATCAGGGTAAGTGCCTGGCTGTTGGCCGGGCCCGGTTCAGTCCCGGATTGCTCGGACAGGTTGTGGTGCATGGTTTTGAGGGTGCGCTCCAATTGTTGCTGGCGGCGCGGCGATACGCCCCGCAGGTAGCAGTTCTGAAATTGACTGTGGCGATCGACTATCAGTTGCGTGAGGGGCGCGGCGGAGGCTGCAATCCTGAGTAGCTTGACGCGGCTGTCGGCACTGTCGGCGCTGCGCAGCAACAGCCCCTCGGCCTCCAGCTTGTGGATGAGTTTGCCAAGAGGCACCTTGCCGATGCCCAGCAGCTGTGCCAACTGGGTCTGGCTGATACCGGGAAACTTGTTGACGGTGCCAAGCGCTCGCCACTGGGCCTCCGACAGGCCTAGATCGCGCAGGCGCTGGCCGAAGCACTGGCGAAACAGGCGAGCAATGTCGTGCAACAACAAGCCGGGGTGTTGTTCCAGGTCCGGGTTCATAGGAATAGTATGTAAACAATATGGTATTTAAAGATTACAATTATCTTTGATTACTAAAGTATGCGCAAGCCGCTGGCATTCAGCCCTGAGCCTGCGGATAATGCGTGGCAACAACAAACACCCCAAAGCCGTGAAGATTCCAGCTCCGACGGTGCCGACGCCTTCCTGACCCCGGATCCATCCATTATTGCGGCATTAACAGATTTTGTATTCGGCGATGATCAGTCTTTGCGCTATTCTTTGGCCCTGTTGCCGGCGATCGTCTGCCCGCTGGCGGCGGTCTTGATTGCCCGGGGCCTGCCCCATTACCGTGCCGCGTTGGCATCGCTGGAGAATCGGCAATGACATTTTTGGTTGAACCCGTGCTACTGCAAGGTGAATACGTGCGCGTAGAGCCCCTGTCACAGGAGCACGCCAACGGGCTCTTCAATCGTGGGCAGACAGAACAGGACTGGGATTACATGCCGCGGCCCTGTTTCGTTGACCTCGCGGATTGCCGCCACTGGATCGATGAGGCCAACAACACCGCCGGGCAGGTGCCGTTTGCGATTGTGGAAACCCGCCAGGGACGGGCGGTGGGCAGTTCCCGCTATATGACTATCCGCTCCCCCCACCGCGGACTGGAGATTGGTTACAGCTGGCTGGGCCGCGACTATCAGGGTGGGGTTATCAATACCGAGGCGAAACTGCTGTTGCTGCAGCATGCGCTGGAAACCCTGTCAGCGGTGCGGGTCGAATTCAAGACCGATGGCAGAAACACCCGCTCGCAGAGAGCCTTGCAGGCCATCGGCGCCACGCTTGAAGGCACGCTGCGCAATCACATGATTGTGCAAAATGACTTCGTGCGGGACTCGGTGTACTTCAGTATCACGGTGGAAGATTGGCCGCGGGTAAAAGAACACTTACAGGCGCGCCTGGTACGGCGAGCCGCACAGTGAGACCGTCGGTGACCGCCAACATTACCGAAGTATAATCTCGCCGTGCAAGGCTTGAGGCTGGAACCCACTTGAAATCCCGGAATTTGCACCCATATCAGTGGCGTGCAGATGGTGGATGGAAATGATGACAAAACTTGAACAGAATCTGGCCGTGACCGCTGTGTACACCGCGATTTTCGTTCTGGTGTTCATTTTGTGGGGAACTAAATTCCTAGACCAGTACTCATAGTAGCGTGAATATGGTGGATGGAAATCATGACAAAACTTGAACAGAATCTGGCCGTGACCGCTGTGTATACAGCGATTTTCGTTCTGGTGTTCATTTTGTAGGGAACTAATTCCCCGGCCAGTACTCGTAATAGGTAATGGCTGACCGGTGGTAGCCGGAGTCCCCAACTCCACCCACGTCCACTGACCATCCAGGTTTCTATATCCCCTATCTCGCCGGCCCAATGGGCCGGCTTTTTTGTACCTGTAGCACCTGGACCTCGCTTGATCGGGGTCGGGGCGGTGCGCCGATGCGATGCGCAGTAATCTGTGGGTAAGTCGCTTTTTACTTATCCATAGATTCCGAGGCTCCGCCGATCCCTGCTATCGGTTCCACTCCCTCTCTACGAATCACAAATACTTGAACGCCCGCAAAACATACTGTATGTTCAAATTCCTTTTTTGGGGTGGCAATCGACACGTCCCACCGCACAGCGAGGAAGTAAACCGTGAGTGATCTCGACCAGTTTCGCCAGGAAACTCGGGAGTGGCTGGAGGCAAACTGCCCCGAGTCCATGCGCACACCCGAAACTAGCGACACGGACCAGTACTGGGGCGGTCGTGACCCTGAAATGAGCCATCCTGACCAGAAAGTGTGGGCAGATCGTATGGGTGAGAAGGGCTGGACCACACCGGAGTGGCCCTTGGAGTACGGTGGCGGTGGCCTGGACAAGGAACAGACCAAGGTATTACGCCAGGAAATGGCCCGCATCGGCGCCCGCAATCCCCTGCACAGCTTTGGCATATCCATGCTCGGCCCGGCCTTGCTCAAATACGCTAACGATGAGCAGAAGCAGGAACATATCCCCAAAATTATTCGCGGAGAAATCCGCTGGTGTCAGGGCTACAGCGAGCCGGGTGCAGGTTCCGACCTGGCCAGCCTGCAAACCCGTGCCGAGGACCAGGGCGATCACTACCTGGTAAATGGATCCAAGGTGTGGACTTCCTATGCCGACAAGGCGGATTGGATCTTCTGCCTGACCCGCACCGATAATTCAGGCACCAAGCATGAGGGCATTTCCTTCCTGCTGTTTGATATGGCGTCCCCCGGTGTCAGCACCAGGCCGGTCAAGTTGATCAGCGGTTCCTCGCCTTTCTGCGAGACTTTTTTTGACGACGTGCAGGTCCCCAAGTCCAACCTGATGGGGGAAGCGGGCAAGGGCTGGAGTATTGCCAAGTACCTGCTCACCCATGAGCGGGAAATGATTTCCGGCTTTGGCCATTCCGGGGCCGGCAAGACCCTGGGACAGGAAGCGCTGGAAACCCTGGGCACGGACAGCGGGGGTCGCCTGGACGATACCGTACTGCGCCAGCGCATCGCCCAGTTGGAACTGGATACCCTGGTCTTTGGCTGCACCATGGCCAGGGTGAAGGATGAAGCGAAAGCGGGGCAGGGTCTGGGTGCCGCCTCTTCCATATTCAAGTACTACGGCACCGAGCTCAACAAACGTCGTTACGAACTCGTCATGTCGGTACGCGGCGCACAGGCGCTGGCCTGGGAGGGGGATGCCTACGACAACGGCAAGACCCCCCGCGCCTGGCTGCGCACCAAGGCCAATTCCATCGAGGGTGGAACCTCGGAAATCCAATTGAATATTATCGCGAAACGCGTTCTGGGTTTACCCAGCTGAGGAATTGATCATGGCATTGGTTTGGAATGAAGAACAATTGATGTTGCGGGAAGCCGCCGCCGGGTTCCTGGCTGAAAAAGCCTCTCTGGCAGCACTGCGCAAACTGCGGGATGAGCGCAGCGAAACCGGGTACGACCAGGAAGTGTGGCGTGAGATGGCTGAGATGGGCTGGGCCGGGATCGCCATTCCCGAAGAATTCGGCGGCCTGGACTACGGCTATGCCGGACTCGGTATCGTGCTGGAGCAGATGGGTCGCAATCTCAGTGTTTCACCGCTACAGGCAACCGTGCTGGTTGCTGCGACGGCGATTGCGCTGGGTGGCAGCGAGGCGCAAAAACAGGCTCTGCTGCCCGCGATCGCCAGTGGTGAGTTGACCTTGGCATTGGCCCTGCAGGAGGGTGCACATCACGCCCCGGAAAAGACAGCTTTGACGGCTACTGCCAATGCTGGCGGTTACAGTCTCTCTGGTAAGAAGGTGTTGGTGCAGGATGCCCACATCGCCGACAAACTCATTGTCGTCGCGCGCAGCGCCGGCAAGCCCGGGGATGCGGCGGGGCTGAGTCTGTTCCTGGTCGATGCCAGCAGTGTCGGGGTCCGCACCGAGCGCGTGATCATGCTGGACAGTCGCAATGGTGGCAACGTGCTGCTGGACAATGTGCAAGTGGGCGCCGAAAACTTGCTCGGTGAGCTGGATGCCGGTCACGACTTGCTGCAACAGGTACTGGATATCGCCAATATTGGTTTGTCCGCTGAGTTGTTGGGCCTGTCTTTGGAGGCCTATGAGCGCACCCTGGAATACCTGAAGGAGCGCAGGCAATTCGGCGAGCTGATCGGTTCGTTTCAGGGTCTGCAGCACCGGGCCGCCGAGCTCTTCGCGGAACTGGAATTGGCCAAGTCCATTGTAATCCGAGCCCTGCAGGCGATAGACGCCAATGACCCGCAGTTGTCCATGCTCGCCAGCGCTTGCAAAGCCAAACTCTGTGAGGTCGCCGTTCGCGCCACCAATGAGTCGATCCAGATGCACGGCGGTATCGGTATGACCGACGAGTTTGATATTGGTTTTTTTATCAAGCGCGCGCGGGTAGCCCAGCAGACCTATGGTGATTACAACTATCACCTGGACCGCTATGCCCGCCTCAACAACTACTGAGTCATGTCTAATGCGGCGCTAGAGAAGCTGGAGGCGGCGGTTGCGGAACTGGTCTTCCCGATGAACGTCTGGGCGAGAGTGTTGGGGCTGCACTAGTATTAAGGGATGGCGCGGACCTTGACACCGGGGAACTACAGGCATTTCTTGGGGAGCACCTGGCGAGCTTCAAAATACCCAAACACATCTGGGTACGCAGCGAAAAACTGCCCCGCATTGCCTCGGGCAAAATCTTTAAACGCCAACTGAAAGCGGACTACGCCGCCGAGTTGGCCAACTGAGAGGACGGAAACATGGATTTGGGAATCAGTGAACGAGTGCAGCCGCTACTGGCGCAGGTGAGCGAGTTTATCGAGCAGGAGATTGTCCCGCTGGAAAAGGAGTATCACGATGAGATCAACAGCGGTGATCGCTGGCAGTTTACCGAGCGCCAGACCGAGATTCTGGAAACCCTGAAGGACAAGGCCAAAGCTGCCGGGATGTGGAACTTCTTCCTCACCGAGGGTAAGCGCGGCTACGGGCTGAACACGGTGGAGTACGCCTACCTGGCGGAAGAGATGGGTAAGTCCTATCTGGCCGCAGAGGTGTTCAATTGTGCGGCGCCGGATACTGGCAACATGGAAGTGCTGGAGAAGTACGGCAGCGAGGCCCAGAAAGAGCAATGGTTGCAGCCGTTGCTGGACGGGGAGATTCGCTCCTGTTTCGCTATGACCGAGCCGGATGTGGCCTGTTCAGATGCGACCAATGTATCCACCAGCGCCGTGCTGGACGGTGATGAGTGGGTTATCAATGGTGAAAAACATTACGCTTCCGGTGCCGGTGATCCCCGCTGCAAGATACTGATCGTGATGGTCAAGACTGATCCCGACGCCGCCAAGCACGTGCAGCAGTCCCAAATACTCGTACCCATGGGTACCCAGGGACTGGAAATTGTACGCGCCATGCAGGTGTTCTCTGTGGATGATGCACCCCATGGTCATATGCACCTGAAATTCGATAATGTGCGGGTGCCCAAAGACAATATCATTCTCGGCCCGGGCCGCGGTTTTGAGATATCCCAGGGTCGTCTGGGCCCGGGTCGAATTCACCACTGCATGCGTGCCATCGGTGCGGCGGAGCGGGCCCTGGAATTGTTGTGCAGGCGCTCCCTGAGCCGGGTTGCCTTCGGCAAACCCCTGGCCCGTTTGGGCGGCAATATCGACATCATCGCCAACGCCCGTATGGACATTGAGCAGGCCCGCCTGCTGACCTTGAAAACCGCCTGGATGATGGACAAGGTCGATGCCAGGGAAGCGCGTATCTGGATTTCCATGATCAAGACCGTGGTGCCGAATATTTCCATCCGGATCGTCGACGAGGCTATCCAGATGTATGGCGCCCTGGGTATTTCCCAGGACACACCGCTGGCGGGTATGTATATGGCCCAGCGTACCCTGCGCCTGGCGGATGGTCCCGATGCGGTGCACCGCATGGTAGTTGGCCGCCACGAACTGCATCAGTACACCGATCAGCCCGAAGTCAGCGCCACCTTCCGCGATGGCTGAAAATAGGGGACGTAGGATAAATAGGGGACGTAGCGCGGTTTTCTGATAGGAAAACCGCGCTGTGTCCCCGATATTTCACTTCACAGCTTCTCTCGCTCCTGCTCAAAGCGCGCCTGATTGCTCTACGTGTCAATCGCATGCGATGTGACCGGTTCCGGGTCCGCCGGACGGCCCTTTGTGCGCTCGATCAGGCGAGCAAAAAGCTGAATATGTTGGGCGCTCGGGGTGTCACTCATGTGACAACTATCGCAAGCCGCCATGAGCTAGAATATACTTGAAAGTTGAAAATACATACTGTATGTTCAAATCCTTT
>JAPUKZ010000403.1 GCA_027295405.1 Gammaproteobacteria bacterium | reverse complement strand
AGGTTTATTTTGCCACCCCCAGTAATAATTGCCAGACTAAACCGCCGCTTTTGACCACAGGGCGACGAAAGTGCGACCAAGTTCTGGATGCAAACAAGGTTTTCCAATTGAATCAACAGATTACACACGGTGGGATCCCTTTTGCCGGCCAACACGTGGGTATCAGGGAGGTCAGTGGTCAGATCCGGCTGGCGAGTTTTATGGATTTGAGCCCGACTTTGGTAGTACATTCTTCAATGATGTAGTTTTGCTGACGACCCGGGACAGGCAGCGCTCAGTGTGTCGAACCGTGGACCGAATTGATAGCAGGCCACTATACTAGCGGTGAAAAGATATGCGTTTCTTACGATCGGCCCTGGTGCCCGTCACCATGCCACTGGCCGTGATAATCGGCATTCCGGTCTTGCTATTCACTGGCTCCCGGCGCAAGGCGATCAATTTTTGCACTGCGCTCTGGGCCGACATGGCCAGTGCCTTGATTGGGCTGAAGGTGGACGTCACCGGAGAGGAGCATCTCCGCAGCCCCAGACCGGCGGTTTTCATTCTCAACCATCAGAGCAATGCGGACGGATTCCTGGTCGCCAAATTGATTCGCAGGGACATCGCCTACCTGGGTAAACAAGAGCTCTCGAGGCAGCCCATTAGAGGCCGGCTTATGCAATTGGGTGGATTGGTGCTGGTGGATCGCAAGAATCCGTCCGCTGCGAACAGGGCCACCCAGGCATTGATCGATGCCATACGCAAGGATGGGCGCTCCGTTGCAATCTTCCCTGAGGGTACCCGCAGCCATTCGACCACGCTTCGTCGATTCAAAAAGGGCGCTTTTCTTATCGCCTTACGAGCGGGCGTTCCGATGGTGCCGATCGTGATCCACAATTCCATCGATGCCCAACCCGAAGGTGAATCTGCCTTTCGGCCCGCCACTGTGAGGGTCGATGTATTACCGCCGCTGGATACCAGTCAGTGGAAGGTGAAAACACTCGCCCAGCATATGGCGGATGTTCGCGCCCTGTTCCTGGAAGCGTTGGGTCAGTCCGGGGAGGAGGCCTGATCAACCATAGCGGCCTTGCTTTTGAAATGCACATTGATCGGTTCAGTCCAGACCCAACAGCTGTTTTCCCTGAACAAAGGTGACATCTACCGGAATGCTGGCCTGTTGCAAGCGGTCGAGGTCAGCCTGTAGTTCTGCCGGGACCACCCCCTGTTCATCCAGTAAGCGGACCGCACCTGCATAATCCCCGTCCCCTTGCAGCATCAAGATCAGGCGAGATAAATCCGCCATGGCGGTCTGCATCTTGTCGAAATTCGTGCTGTACAAGCCGCTGTCCGGATCTCGGCTGAAGGCGCCCGCTTGTTGGAAGAAGTTGAAGCGGACCATGCTGGCCTTGCCGTGGGCGCTGGAGGCGCCAAAGCGAACCGAGCGGAATATGCTGGCCATGAAGGTCACGTAGTGATCCAGCAACTCGGCCTCGGGAATCTCGCCCTTTTCTGCCAGGCGCGTAATCATGTACAGGCCAAGAATATCAGCCTTGCCTTCTTCCATGGCCGAGTAGCTGTCCTTCAGCGCCTCGCGTACGTACTGAGAACCGTCGATGGTGCGCTTGATGCCGAGGCCGTGGGCGACCTCGTGAAACATGCCGTTATTGAAGAATGCGTCAAAGGTGACGTTTTGGCGTTGCTCCGCGGCGATGAGTTCATTGGAGATGGGCACCAGGATCTTGTCGAACTTGGCCCGCATGGCGTTTTTGAGTTGCAGCCGTCGAGTTCCCTTCGCCAGTTGTACCTCCTCATCGTTGGGCAGGTTGATGGCAATGGATTTGCCGCCGGAGTTGGCCTGACCGGCGTAGTAGATCACATCGTAGGCGTTGAGCTCCGAGTCTGTGCCGGGCATTTCCCGCTTGTATTGCTCCGCTACAGGCAGGCCACGCTGCAATTCGGGCAGGAACGCCGCGAAACGGCTGAGGGCTTTGCTCCAGGCCGTGTCCTTGACCAGGACCAGGGCCTCGAAGGCGGTGCGGTAACCGTACAACTGGTCTTCGTAGTCCTCCACCGGGCCGATGACGATATCGATGGGATTGTTTTTCATGTCCATCCACTGCATGTCTGACTCGCGGTAGTCATCGCTCAACAACGCTGCCGCGCGCAGCTTCAGGTATTTGGCAAAGTCCGGGTCCTCAGCCAGTGCACTGGCCTGCAGCAGCAGTTGTGACGCGCTTTGCAGTTGTTGCGGGTAGGCTTCGCTGTAGGGCACCAGCATCAGGCTGCCATCCGGGGCGCGCCTGACCAGGCCGTATTTGTTGCGCTTGTTCGGCTCCTCCCAGCGGGAAAATTCCTCCTTGCTCATGTCTACCGGGTAGGAGTTGGCGCCCAGTGGCTTTGCCGGAACACCGTCGATAAACGGTTTGTCCCCGTTGAGTCGGTCCCAGGGTCCATAGTTGATCTCCGCAAAGCGACGCTGCGCGGGGTCTTCAATTGAGTCCAATAGTGCATCCTTGTCGCCGTAGGTTTGCAGCCAGAACAAATCATCCATGATATCGCTGGCGTCGATCAACAGCCCCAGCATCTGCCGCTGCCCGGCACTGAGATGGGACAGCTCAGCACTGAGTTCTACCTGGGTGTAAATATCATAACGACGCCCGCCAGTGTTGGCGCCGGCCCCAGCGCCGGAAGTAGTGTCGGAAGTAGTGTCGGAAGTAGTGTCGGAAGTAGTGTCGGCGGCGGTTGGAGTTGTGGGTGCCTGGTCCCGGCCGCAGCCGGATATCGCGAGCGCAAGTAGCAGGCTACAAATGAAACGGTTCACGATAGGCCCTTAGTGATACATCTGGAGGTTTGAAGCGTACTATCATGATAGTCAACAATCGAGACGTCTCTATGATTACTGCAGTAAACCTCTTCACCTCTACGCTTGCCTCCAGTCTGCGGGGCTGGCAGGGCATTCGTTCCCGTACCGATTCGCGCAAACCGGCCGAGCTGCTCAAGCTCTACGACATCGAGAACTGCCCGTTCTGCCGCATTGCCCGGGAAGTGCTCACCGAGCTCGACCTGGACGCCATCATCCTGCCCTGTCCCAAGGGTGGGACCCGATTTCGCACCGAGTTGCTGGAACGCGGCGGCAAGGAGCTATTCCCCTACCTGGTTGACGAGAATACCGGCGCGGAGATGTATGAATCCATGGACATCGTCGCTTATCTCTTCGAAACCTACGGCGGCGGCAGTGTGCCTTTGCGCTGGAAGCTGGGGCCGCTGCAGAAACTCAGTTCCGGTCTTGCCAGCGCCGCGAGAATGAGCGAGGGCATGTTCAGCAAGGCTTCCACGTTGCCAAAAGACATGCTGGAGCTTTACAGTTTTGAAGCGAGTCCCTTCGCGCGTCCGGTGCGGGAATTACTGTGTGATCTGGAGATCCCCTACATTCTTAGAAGCTGTGGCCGCAGTGAAGCGGGGGAGTGGCTGCCCCCCAAACTGCGTGAGCGTCTGAACATAGCGCCCGAGAGCGAGCTGCCCAACCGCATCGCTCTGCAGGAAAAGGAGGGTAAGATGGGTATACCGTATTTATATGACCCGAACACAAACATCGGGATGTTCGAATCGGGGGAGATTATTGCCTATCTCCGGCGGCGCTATGCCCTGGACGAGGCTGGCTAGGTTGCCTCTTCTTCGGTGTTCTGCCTAGGCCAGCATGCGCCAATTTTGCAGTCACCTGTATCATCGGCGAGGGAGGGTTGCTGCCATCAGTCAAGGTTGCTGCGGGTTCTAGAGGTTTGGACCGGGAAGATACTCAAGAAGGGCAAACCCGGACCCAAGCTGAGAATTAAGTAAACTGTCTTCGGAATTTATTGTTGACGCCGCAGCGGTCCGTTGACGGCAGAGGCGCCGCCGTCGATAGGGTAGATACCACCGGTAATAAAGCTCGCTTTGTCGCTGAGCAGGAATTTGACCAGCTCTGCGACCTCTTCCGGTTGCCCCACGCGTCCTAATGGGTGCAACTGTCCCAGTACTTTCAAGGCGGCTTTCCTGTCCCGCGGAGGTCGTTCGATCATGGGCGTATCAATAGCACCAGGACAGATCGCGTTGACGCGGATGCCATGTTCAGACAGCTCGGCGGCGGCTGCCTTCAGCAGGCCTACCACGCCGTGCTTGGAAGCTACATAGGAGGGCATTCCCAAGTCACCCCTTACCCCGGCCACCGACGCGGTTACCACCACAGAGCCCGAACCCGCACTTATCATTGCCGGTGCCACCGCACGCAAGCCCAGGAAAACGCCGCGTAGGTTAACCGCCATGACCCGGTCCCAGGTATCCACATCTCCGTCGAAAATAGAGCTGGGTGCGCCAAGGATACCCGCGTTCAGGAACGCCAGATCCAGGCTGCCAAAGTGGGTCAGGCACTGCGCGACCATCTCTGCATTCGCCTGTTCGCTTGTGACATCCGTTGCGATGGCAAGCGCCGCGTCGCCGATCTGCTTTGCGACTGCTTCCCCCGCCTGCTGGTTGGCGTCGGCAATGACTACACGCGCCCCGGATTCGGCCAGCGCCAGGGCTGAGGCGCGCCCCATTCCGGAACCGCCGCCGGTCACAACGACAACCCTGCCATCCAAATCCCTGTTTGCTTCAGTCATGCCCATTTCTGCCGATTTTCAACTGCCTGCACTAAACCTGCAATGATCGAGCCGCGGCCAGCACATGCAGGGTGCCGGGTTCGTAATTACAGGCTAGTGCCGTGCGATACTCCGTGCGCGAGCGGCTTATCAGCCACTGATCATCAACCTTGCGGTATTCATCGTGGTACATCGCGCTGATCAGGGTGAGAGTCTTTTCCCGGGTGTTGATATTGCGGTAGTTGAGGCCCCAGACGCCGGTGGCAGTGCCGTCGTCGCCAACGGTAATTTCCGGGTTGCTGCAGTGGTGCATGTCGAGCACGTACTCGTGGCAGCCCCGGGGTACGAAAATGCCATCCACAAACTCGTCGCGATTCTTGCAGAGCCCAAAGTAGGACATGTCGATAATAACCTCGCCTTCTGCGAAGCACGCTCGTACCGCCTCAGGGTCCTGTCGGTCGCAGGCGTTGAGATAGCGCGACTTTAATTGCTTGATGGCGTCGATGTCTTCCAGGCGCGCGAGTCGCCTTGCGATCTGCTCGATTGTGTTGTTCTCGTTCATGGCTTGTTGCTCTGTACTTCCAGGCCCAGGACACTCCAGCGCCGGTCAAATTTGAACACCTGAATGACCCGGGTGGATTCAGAGGATTTGATGCCAGGGATGGTTGGAATTTTTATTTGCAGCAGGTCGGCGAGTTCCTCGTTATTGCGCAGGAGGAAGCTGCAAAATATGTCATAACGCCCCAGCATTATCGCGACGAAATTCAGCTCCGGCAGAGCGGCCAGCGCCTTGCTGGCAGCGTCCACGCTCTCTCCGATAACCTTGATCCCGATAAAACCGGCTATCGGCTGTAATAACAGCCTCGCATCCATGGTGGCAGTAAAACGAACGATGCCATCTTTCTGCATTCGCCCAATGCGTGAGCGTACCGTACCCTCGGTAATTTCCAGGGTGCTCGCAATCTTGCGATTGCTAATGCGCACGTCTTCATACAGGAAATCAAGTATCTGCCGGTCCAGTTTGTCGAGTTGGCGCTTCATGAAAAGAAGGGAACCAGGTTGGATTCGAACTTGACGACCTCCAGGCACAGTCCGGCGCAGCGATCACCTACTCCCCTGATGGATGGAATCTCCTCGCTGTGCAACCGACTCAAGACCTCGTGGCTGTCTGCGATCAACAGCGCTTCAATATCGTGCTGGCCGGCAACCGTATTTACCGAAATGGCTTCGGGCATGGTTGCGAGTTCTGCGGCAACTTCGGTCACAGGGCGGCCCTCAACACGCAGCTCCAATATCACCAGCAATTCTATTCCGGTGGCATAAATATCTGTCTCCGCCAGGAGATGTAGCACGCCTTCTTGCAACAATCGATCCAGGCGCCGCGCCGCAGTGGGTCGACTCACACCCAGGCTTCGCGCGATTTCCACCATCGGCATCCGCGCATTTTGGCGCAGCAGGTCAATCAGCGCGTAGTCCAGGTCTTCCAGGTCGGCGATCAGCATAGTCGCGACCGCCGTTTACTGTTAGCGCTCATTTTTTAATCCAGGAAATTACATATGCGCATATATATATCATATAAAGGACATAATATGCATAAAATGCTATACATTAATTTACAAATGCGTATATTTTAGCTGTATTCCGGTTTTAGCATCTGTTAGGGTTCCATTTTTGTACGAGCGGGAGCAACCAGCCTTGTAGGAATTCCCGAACAAAGGGAGCAATGAGGCCATTTTGATATCTCCCGCATTCTGACCAGCACTGCCCCAGGAGAGTCCCATGTCCAAGCACA
>JAPUKZ010000402.1 GCA_027295405.1 Gammaproteobacteria bacterium | reverse complement strand
GCCTTGCTGAAGCTGGCGATGCCCCTACTGATCGCCCAGCTGGCGCAGATGGGCACCGGCGTGGTCGACACCGTCATGGCCGGTCGATACAGCTCCCTGGACCTCGCCGCTATCGCCATCGGCTACAACATCTGGTTGCCCATCTACCTGATCAGCCTCGGCATCATGCTGGCCGTCACCAGCGTTGTGGCGCAACACTTCGGGGCCGGTCGCATTGATGAACTGCGCCGCTGTCTGCCCCAGGCGGTGTGGCTGGCAATCTGCACCCTGGTAACGCCGATATTGATCTTTTTCCCGGACCCTGTAGCTCGAATCTACACCGAAGATCCAGATATTCGCGCCCTGTCGGTTACTCTTTTGCGGCTGGCGTCGCTGTTTGTCTTTATCGACCTGCTGGCCGTAGCGAGCTCCGCCGCCCTGCGCGCGTTCAAGGATACGCGCTTTCCCTTTTTGGTCATGGGAGTTGCCTACTGGTTGGTGGCATTACCCGTCGGCTACTGGCTGGGCTTGACGGACACCGGCAGCACTTACTACGGCACGGTTGGATTCTGGCTGGGAATGATAGCGGGTATCGCCGTGGCGGCCTTCCTGGCCAGCTGGCGACTGGCGAACTGGTTGCGCCGGCCTCTAACCCAGTTGTTGCACGAGTGACCCGGTTTCCGGGTGATTTTGCTAACTGGCAGATCGTGTTGGCCGCGGCTTCAATTGTTCTAACTGCGCATGGTAGCGAGATTGCCGCGTCAGCACTGTTTGCTTGCCTTTTGTCTCGCAGGTTCCTTCCTGCAAACGGCTTCGATGCCCTTATTTTTACGAAGTTTCCGCCATTATTCCATCCGCCTTCGTGAAATATCCAGGTTAGCGGCTACCACACACCGGGCACTGCGGATCCCGCTTGAGTTTGACTCGACGGACCTGCAAAGACCAGCCATCCACAACCAGCATGGAACCCACTATCGGCTCCCCAAAACCCGCCAGTAACTTGACTGCTTCCAGTGCCTGCAGGCTACCGATAACCCCCACCATGGGGGCCAGCACGCCGCTCTGAGAACAACTCAGCTCTTCGTCACCCGCTGCATCATTGTACAAACAGCGATAACAGGGGCCGCCCGCCGAGGGATTGAACACGGCCACATGTCCCTCACTGCGTATGGCCGCCCCTGATACCAATGGCACAGCAGTTTCCACACAGGCGCGATTAACTGCAAACCGGGTAGCGAAACTGTCACTGGCATCCACCACCAGGTCGATCTGGGCGAGCTCACGCAGCAGCTCTTCGTAATCCAGCCGTTGGGCCAGGGTTTTGACCACCGTTTCCCGATTCAGTGCGGCGATGCTGTTAGCCGCCGAGGTCACCTTGGCCAGCCCGAGATCGGCTTCGCCGTGGGCAATCTGCCGCTGCAGGTTGCTTAGCTCTACAACATCCCCATCCGCCAGCACCAGGCTGCCGACACCCGCTGCGGCCAGGTACAGGGCCGCGGGGCAACCCAGTCCACCCAGGCCCACAATGAGCACGCGGGCTTGCAACAGCCGCTCCTGACCGGCCACGTCCAGATCCGGCAGCATGATCTGGCGGCTGTAGCGAAGCAACTGGGTATCAGTGAGCACGACATTGCCCCCCGCTGGCGCGAACCTGGCCCGCCAGATCGACACGGGATGTCACAGCCTCGAATCCCGCATCACGCAGCAAGGTTTGCACCGCCTCCGCTTGATCATAACCGTGTTCCAACAACAACCAGCCACCGGCTCGCAAAGCCGCCGGCGCCTGCGCGACGATTATCCGCAGCGCATCGAGACCATCCACGCCCGCCCGCAAGGCAGAAGCGGGTTCAAAACGCAAATCGCCCTCGCTTAAATGCACATCCCCGCTGGCAATATAGGGCGGATTACTGACCAACAAATCGAACTGCTCGCCGGCCAGCCCTGCCAGCCAGTTGCAGCGCAACAGGGTTACGTTGTGTAACTGCAGCTGTGCAGCATTGGAACCCGCCACTTGCAAGGCTTCGGCGCTGTAGTCTAAGGCCAGCACTTCCCAACCTGGCCGCTCCGTTGCCAGCGCCAGGGCGATGGCGCCACTACCGGTGCCCAGATCAGCCACTGTAGCTCGCTCCGGCAGCGGTAGTTCCAGCGCCCACTGCACCAGAGTCTCGGTGTCGGGGCGCGGTATCAGCGTGTGTTCATTGACCTGCAAAGACAGGGACCAGAACTCACGCTCACCCGTCAGATGAGCCAGCGGGCGTCCCTGCCGGCGCGCGCGCAACAGTTCCAGATAACGCTGGCTCTGGCCTGGCTCAACTTCCGCTTCCGGCCAGCCATACAAATAACTGCGCGGTTTCCCCAGGCAGTGGCACAACAACACCTCCGACTCAAGCCTGGCACTGTCGCCCGGCAAGTCTACCGCAGCGGCCAACAGCTGACGTACGCTAACCATCAGGCCTCGGCGGCCAGAGCCGCCAGTTGATCCGCCTGGTATTCCTGGCGCAGGGGGTCGATGACCGCATCCAGATCGCCCGCCATAACTTCAGCCAATTTGTAAAGCGTCAGGTTGATGCGGTGGTCGGTGATGCGGCCCTGGGGGAAATTATAGGTACGGATTCGCTCAGAACGGTCACCTGTACCCACCAGGTTGCGACGTTCCTCGGCCTGCTCGGCGACCTGCTTTTCCTGGGCGTCTGCCAGCAGTTTGGCCTGCAACAACGACATGGCCCGGGCCCGATTCTTGTGCTGAGAACGCTCATCCTGGCACTCCACCACAATACCTGTGGGCAAGTGAGTGAGGCGTACGGCGGAGTCGGTCTTGTTCACATGCTGGCCACCGGCACCCGAGGCACGGTAGGTATCTACCCGCAAATCCGCCTTTTTGATCTCGATCTCGTCCACCGCATCCGCTTCCGGCAGGATCGCGACGGTACAGGCGGAGGTATGGATACGGCCCTGGGACTCGGTTTCCGGGACCCGTTGTACCCGGTGCGCCCCGGATTCGAACTTCAGCCGGGCGTACACATCGTTTCCCGCCACCCGCGTGATTATTTCCTTGTAGCCGCCGTGTTCACCCGGACGCTCACTGATAATCTCCAGCTGCCATTTGCAGGCCTCTGCATAGCGGCTGTACATGCGGAACAGGTCACCGGAAAAGATCGCTGCTTCATCACCGCCGGTACCAGCGCGAATTTCCAGAAACACATTATTGGAATCGCTGGGATCACGCGGCAACAATAAGGTCTGCAGCTCCAGCTCCAGAACCTGTCGCTGCTCCTCGCCGCTGGCGAGCTCTTCTTGCGCCATCTCGCGCAGGTCCGGGTCGGGGTCATCCAACATCAGACGCGCCTCTGCCAGGTCTTCTTCTACGCGCCGGTAGCGCTTGAAACACTGCACCACCGTTTCCAGTTCAGAGTACTCCCGCGACAAATCCCGGAACCGGTTCTGGTCGGCAATAATCTCGCCATCGCTAAGCAGTGCAGCCACTTCTTCATGGCGTTCTGACAGGGATTCCAATTTACTCTGAATCGATGGCTTCATTCCGGTTCCGGTTTACCCCTCGGTATTGTCCTGCAAGCCCAATAATTGGCGCGCGATCTCCAGTGCTTCTTCCCGCCCCTCGGCACTGGCTCGCTTCAACTCAATACTGGGGCTGTGAATCAACTTGTTGGTCAAACCCCGCGCCAGGGCGGTGATCACCTGCTCCGCCTCCTCACCCCGGGCCAGGGCGCGCAGGGCGCGTTCGATTTCCACGTCGCGCATTCCTTCCGCACGCAGGCGCAACGCCTTGACCGTATCGACAGCGTGACGGGAGCGCAACTCGTGCTGATATTCGTGGATACCCGCCTCTATCAACTGGTCGGCCTTGCGAGCCTCGTCGCGACGGCTACGCCTATTCTGATCTACGATTTCGCGCAAGTCATCAACGCTGTACAGGTAAACATCCCTCAACTCACCCACTTGCGGCTCAATATCCCGGGGCACGGCGATATCGACCATCAGTATGGGCCGGTGTTTGCGCAGTTTCAGGGCGTGCTCCACCGCCCCCTTGCCAAGAATTGGTAACTGGCTGGCGGTGGAAGTTATAACAATATCAGCGTACTCAAGTTGCGCGGGAATATCGGCCAACAGCACCGCATCCACGCCAAAGCGCTGGGCCAGTTCGCGGGCCCGTCCCAGGGTACGATTGGCCACCACAATCCGCTTCACCCCCGCCTCCGCCAGGTGCTTGGCCACCAGCTCTATGGTCTCGCCTGCACCCACCAGCAGCGCCTGGGTGGTCGCAAGATCGGTGAAGATATGTCCGGCCAGATTCACCGCGGCATAGGCCACAGAGACCGGGTTTTCACCGATGGCGGTATCCGTGCGCACTTTCTTGGCTACAGAAAACACCCGTGGGAAAACCCGTGCCAGCTCTGTGCCAACGGTACCGGCCTCTTCTGCGACGGCGTAGGCGGACTTCATCTGACCGAGAATCTGAGGCTCCCCCAACACCATCGAATCCAGACCACTGGCCACCTGGATCATGTGTCGAAGCGCTTCTTCCTCACAGTATTCATAGCAACTCTGGCCTATGTCTTGCGCTACCTGGTGGTGATAAGTCGCCAGCCACTGCAGCGCCCGCTGCTGGAAATCAGTCTGCTGATCCTGTGCGGTAAAGTACAATTCAGTGCGATTGCAGGTGGACAATATCACCAACTCCTGGAGACCGGCGTGTTGACACGCCTCCTGCAGCGCCTCCACCAATTGCTCCGGGGCAAAGGCGACGCGCTCGCGCATTTCGACCGCAGCCGAGTTGTGGTTGATCCCCAGGACTGTCAGGCTCATAGTGCTCGCCAAGTTACCGAAAAAGGCCGCAAGTCGCCAGCCACCAAAAAGTGCGCGATTTTAGCAAGCTGAGCCCAAGAATGCAGGCCCGCGGGTGCAGGTGTAGGCTAAATTCGCCAGCTGTGGCATTATTGCAGAATGCTGTACCGAGTAATTATCCTGACTACCCTGGCATTTCTGGGTGCCTGCGCTGCCACTCCCGGGACCACCACCGATGCCAGCGTCGCTGCGGCCTCGGAAGAGAAGCCTACCACCGCGGCACCTGTCAGCGAAGTGCGGGTAGTGCCGGAGCGCCCCTTCCCCGACGACAGCCTGTATCCGCTGTTGGTAGCCGAGTTTGCCCTGCGTCGCAATAATTACAAACTGGCACTGGAAAATTACCGGGAGCAGGCAATGCAGCTGCGGGATCCCGGTGTCAGCGCCCACACTACGCGGCTGGCCCAGTTCATGCACGAAGATGATATCGCCATCGAGACCAGCCAGTTGTGGGTAGAACTGGAACCCGAACAGCTTGAGGCACGCCTGACCCTGGCCAACCTGCTGGCTCGCAAGGGCCGCAGCCCGGAAGCACTGCCACATATGGTTGCGTTGCAGCGCGCGGGGGGTACTGCCAATTTTTCTGCCCTGGCTCACGGCTTCGACAAGCTCTCAGCGGCACAGCAGCAAGCGCTGATGCAGGCTATTCGCGATTTACGCACGGAATTCCCGGACAGCACCCAGGTCATGATCTGCCAGGCGCTGCTGCTGGAGGAAACGGATGAGATCCAGCTTGCCCTGAAACAGCTGCAAGCGGTATTCGACGTGGATCCAGAGCAATTGCAGGCAATTGTCCTTGAGGTCAAATTGCGCCAGGACATCGATCAACAGGATGGCCTGTACGACCGCATTATTGCCCATCTGGAAGACCAGCCCGGCAACAACCGCCTGCGCATGCAATACGCCCGCCTGCTCACTCGCACCGATCTGGCGGAGGCCCGCCGGCAGTTTCAGATCCTGCTTGACCAGTCCCCACGGGACCCGGATCTGTTGTTCTCCATGGCCCTGATTCAACGGGAAATGGACGACCTGGAGGCGGCCAACGACAAGCTTGAGAAACTGGTCAGCCTGGGTGAGCGCACCAGCGAAGCCCATTATTACCTCGGCAAGATCGCCGAGCAGCAACGGCGTTTCCGGGATGCCGTAATGCACTATATGCTGGTCGCACCGGGACGGGACTTCGTCACCGCCACCCGTCGTATTGCCAGCCTGTTGCTGTCCGCCGGCAGGCTGGACGAAATGTCACAGTATTTTATCCGACTCAGAGGCCAGTATCCGCAGGCCCAGGCTCAACTCTACGCCATCGAAGCGACCAGCCTGATCGATGCGGAGTTCGATGACGCAAGCCTCAAAATTCTCAACCAGGCACTCGCGGAAATACCGGAGGACACCAGTCTCCAGTACATGCGCTCAATGGTATGGGAAAAACAGAACGATCTGGCCTTGATGGAGGCGGACCTGCGCGCCATTCTGGAGCGGGAACCCGACAATTCAACGGTGCTGAATGCGCTGGGTTATACCCTCGCGAATCGCACCTCTCGCTATGCAGAAGCGGAGCAGCTCATAGCCCGAGCCCTGGAGTTGCAACCCAACGAACCGGCCATTCTGGACAGCATGGGCTGGGTAAAATTCCACCTGGGTGAACACGAAGAAGCCTTGAAGTACCTGCGGCAGGCTTACGACGCCTTCCCGGACCCGGAAGTTGCGGCCCACCTTGGGGAAGTGCTGTGGGTCAGCGGCGATTCCTCCGGCGCCCTGGCGATCTGGAATTCCGCTCTCAGCAACAACCCTGACCACGAGTTGGTAGTGGAGGCCATGGAACGCCTCGGCGCACGCCTCGCCAGCGACTGAATGGGCGCACTGCGCGCAGTCGCCGCACTGTGGATAGCAGCCTGCACCGTCGCGGCCTGTACCAGCACCGCAACGCTACCTCCTGCTGAAACTGACTGGCCGTCCCGGCAGGCGCTGCTGGCGAAGCTGGACAACTGGCAGCTCAGCGGCAAACTGGCAGTCAAGACCCGAACCGGCGCCGAGACAGCCCGTATCGACTGGCAGCAGACTGGAACCCGAACCCACCTGACCCTGACCGGACCGGGGGGCTGGGGGCGCGCTACGGTGATCGCTGATAAACACACACTGCTGTTGGAAAAAGACGGCCAGCAGCGCCTTCTGGATCTGGCGGATAGTGCCGCACTGGAGCGGGAATTGGGCTGGGATATGCCCGCGGCAATGCTGTCCTACTGGATCAGGGGCATCCCCGCGCCGGGGATAGAGATTGAGGCACAGGCCCTGAGCGGGGGCCGCTTGTCACTGCTGCAACAATCGGGTTGGTCGCTGCACTATGAACGATATCAACAGGTCGGCCACCTCACCCTGCCCGCTCGGATCATTTTCAAGGGCAAATCCGCCAGCGGCAAGATCATCATCAAACAGTGGAAACTGGATGCAAGCCGGTCATGAAAATGCTGTCCCCCGCCAAACTTAATCTGTTTTTACACATTATCGGTCGCCGCGCCGACGGCTACCACCTGCTGCAAACCCTGTATCAGCTCCTGGATTTTGGCGACCTGATGGAATTTGCGGTGGACGCAGGCGGTGTCATTGAGGTCACCTGCCCGGGGCTGGATTTGCCGCCGGAGCAAAACCTGGTGTTCCGGGCAGCCCGGCTTCTGCAGCAGCACACGGGCTGCAGTCACGGAGCCCGGGTACAGGTCGAAAAACGCATACCCGCCGGCGGCGGCCTGGGTGGTGGCAGTTCCAATGCCGCCACCACCCTGCTGGCCCTGAACCGACTCTGGCAACTGCATCTGGCGCCGGCGGAGTTGGCGCAACTGGGTCTGTCACTGGGCGCTGACGTCCCGGTTTTTATCCATGGTCACAGCGCCTGGGCGGAGGGTGTAGGGGAACAATTACAGCCCCTTGCCATCGATGCTAG
The DNA here is from genome assembly GCA_027295405.1 of Gammaproteobacteria bacterium. Lineage (GTDB taxonomy): Bacteria > Pseudomonadota > Gammaproteobacteria > Pseudomonadales > Halieaceae > JAPUKZ01. The sequence continues at coordinate 4,311 of JAPUKZ010000402.1, read as the reverse complement.
CTGGTATGTGGTTATCGCCCCGGATTGCGTGGTTTCCAGCGCAGAAGTTTTTTCCCAACAGCAATTGACACGGAACACCGCACCTATCAAAATAGCGGCCTTTTTTGCACAAGGTGGGCGTAATGACTGTGAAACAGTCGTTCGCCGGCTTTATCCTGTGGTTGATAAAGCGTTGAATTGGTTAGGAAAATTTGGGCAGGCCCAAATGACGGGTACGGGCGCGTGTGTATACACGCCCGTCGCCAGCGAACAGCAGGCACAGGCTATTTACCAGCAGTTACCGGCGAATTGGGAAGGCTTCGTGGCCCGGGGCATTAACCACTCGCCAGTGCTGGCAGCGCTAGGCCAGTAGAACGAGCGGCCCTGAGCCAGTTTAGAAGGCAGCCCTGAGCGGGTGTAGGTAAGAAACAGCGACGATTTATTGGGGTGTAGCCAAGCGGCAAGGCACCGGGTTTTGATCCCGGCATGCGCAGGTTCGAATCCTGCCACCCCAGCCAGATAAACTTGCACTGATCTGGCAGCAAGCGATTTGACTAGTCAATGTGAGAGAGTAGACCGGCAGGCCCGAGTCAATCCTGCCACTTCGCTCACTGCTGAAGCGACCAGGGTGCCCTATAATGGCACCCGCAAAATGAACCAAGGGGAACACAAAGTGTCCGCAAAAATGATGATCTTCACCGGCAATGCCAACCACGAGCTTGCCAACAAGGTTGTCGGCAAGCTGCATATTCCCCTGGGCAAGGCCGACGTGGGCAAGTTCAGCGACGGTGAAGTTTTAGTAGAAATCAACGAGAACGTCCGCGGCAAAGACGTTTTCGTACTGCAATCCACCTGCGCGCCGACCAATGACCATCTGATGGAATTGATTGTCATAATCGACGCGCTGCGCCGTGCTTCGGCCACTCGCATTACAGCGGTGGTGCCCTATTTCGGCTACTCCCGCCAGGATCGCCGGGTACGCTCTGCGCGGGTGCCGATTACCGCCAAGGTGGTTGCGGAAATGATGGTGAGCGTCGGCGTCGACCGGGTCTTGACCGTCGATCTGCACGCCGAGCAGATACAGGGCTTTTTCAAGTGCCCGGTGGACAATATATATGCCTCGCCAGTGCTCAACGATGACATCCAGCAGTGCCGCTATGACAACCCGATGGTGGTATCACCGGATATCGGCGGCGTAGTCAGGGCGCGCGCTATCGCCAAACAGCTGGACGAGGCGGACCTGGCCATCATCGACAAACGGCGCCCACGGGCTAATGAGGCCCAGGTAATGAATGTCATCGGTGATGTCACCGGTCGCACCTGCTTGCTGGTAGACGATATGGTCGATACCGCCGGCACCTTGTGCAAGGCCGCCGAGGCACTCAAGACCAAGGGTGCACAGCGGGTGGTTGCCTACTGTACCCACGCGGTACTGTCCGGTAACGCCATCGAGATCATCAACCGGTCATCCCTGGATGAACTGGTGGTAACAGACACGATTCCTCTCAACGGGGCGGCCGTCGAATGCGATCGCATACGTCAGCTGACCATAGCTGACCTGCTGGCAGAGTCCATGCGTCGGGTTAGCAATGAGGAATCTATTAGCGCGCTGTTCGAGTAGGACAGCGTTTGTTTAAACCACCGGACTAGCTGGTCGCAGGCTAGCCGGTGCTCAATCAAAGGAGTCCAGACCATGTCTGACACATTTGAACTAAACGCCGAGGTAAGGACCGACATGGGGAAAGGTGCGAGCCGCCGCCTGCGTCGCCTGGCCGATCAAATACCCGCCATCCTTTATGGAGGCGACAAGGCACCCCAGCCGCTGACCCTGGTCCGTAAGGACCTGGAGCACGCCCTGGAGAACGAAGCCTTCTACTCCCACGTTTTGACCATTCGTGTGGGAAATAGCAAGGAGAAGGCAATTTTGAAGGACCTGCAGCGCCACCCGGCCAAGGATCTGGTCATGCACGCCGATTTCCTGCGAGTGAGAGATGACGTCAAGCTCAAGGTGCACGTACCTATCCACTTCCTGAACGAGGAAGACTGTGTGGGCGTGAAAACGGAAGGTGGCATCATTCAACACGCGGCTACCGACATCGAAGTCTTTTGTCTGCCGGCGGATATGCCCGAATACGTCGAGGTGGATATGGCAGAGGTAGCAGTCGGCCAGATTGTGCACCTTTCCCATATCAAGCTGCCGGAAGGGGTCGAATCTGTGGCCCTGTCTCACGGTGAAGACTATGACCTGTCTATCGCCAGCGTCTTGACCCGTAAGGGCGGCATTGACGAAGAAGAGGAAGCTGTGGAAGCAGCTGCCGAAGAGGGCGAGGCCGTAGATGAAGCCGGAGCTGACGAGGCGACGGCTGACGGAGAGGACACCAGCGAGGACTGATTTCCTCTGCTGGTGCTCGCGGTACCCGCGTTGTCCGAGCCCATCAAGTTAATTATAGGATTGGGAAACCCCGGTGCAGAGTACCGGGGTACTCGCCACAACGCCGGTGCCGATTTCGTTGAGGAACTGGCTGGTTCCCATGGCGTCACACTACTGCCTGAATCCAAGTTCTTTGGCCGGGCCGGGCGCTTGCAATCCCGGGGCATGGATGTGCGCCTGTTGATTCCGACCGCATTCATGAACCGCAGCGGCCAGGCCGTTGCAGCCATCTGCCAGTTCTTCAAGATTGATGCAGTCAACATACTCGTGGCTCACGACGAGCTGGATTTCGAGCCCGGGATAGCGCGTTTCAAGGACGGTGGCGGCCACGGTGGCCACAACGGCCTGCGCGATATCGTCAAGGCTGTTGGGGCTGATTTCCTGCGCCTGCGACTTGGTATAGGCCACCCGGGCAGTGCGCCAGAAGTGACCAATTACGTGCTGAAAGCGCCCTCGCAGGCCGACCGCAAGCTTATCGATGACAGCATTGTCGAGAGTATCAACGCCCTGCCCCACCTGGTTGCCGGGCAGTGGAGCGATGCCACCCGGCAGTTACACAGCGGTAACTAAACAACTCAAAGGACCATACCATGGGTTTCAAATGCGGAATCGTGGGATTGCCCAATGTCGGCAAATCCACCCTCTTCAACGCGCTCACCAAAGCCGGCATCGGTGCGGAAAATTTTCCGTTTTGTACCATCGAGCCCAATGCCGGGGTAGTGCCGGTGCCAGACCCAAGACAGGATAAAATCGCCGCGATTGTCGAACCGCAAAAGACTGTCGCCACCACCATGGAGTTTGTGGATATCGCCGGCCTGGTTGCCGGCGCCTCCAAGGGCGAAGGCCTGGGCAACCAGTTCCTGGCTAATATCCGCGAAACCGATGCGATCGCACACGTGGTGCGCTGCTTCGAGGACGACAACGTCATCCACGTGGCCAACAAGATAGACCCCGCCAGCGATGTCGAGATTATCAATACAGAACTAGCGCTGGCGGACCTGGAGAGCTGCGAGAAACAGCTGCAAAAGGTGATCCGTACCGCCAAGGGCGGCGACAAAGAGTCCATCGCACTCAAAGCACTGCTGGAAGACAAACTGTTACCGCACCTGAATGAAGCGGCGCCGGTACGCTCGCTGGATCTCAGCTCGGAACAATGGCAGCTGGTCAAGCAACTACACCTGCTGACCATAAAGCCAACCATGTACATCGCCAATGTCGATGAAGACGGGATGACAGAAAATCCCCATGTGGCTGAACTGGAACGCATTGCCGCCGCTGAGAACGCGGTGGTCGTCGTAATTTGCAATAAGCTGGAAGCAGAAATCGCCGAGTTTGACGACGCGGCGCGCGACGAATTTCTGGCAGACCTGGGTTTGGAGGAAGCCGGCCTGGATCGCCTGATCCGCTCAGGCTACGACTTACTGAACCTGCAGACTTACTTCACTGCTGGAGTTAAGGAAGTCAGGGCCTGGACGGTGAACATCGGCGCCACCGCCCCAGAGGCTGCCGCGGTTATCCACACGGATTTTCAAAAGGGCTTTATCCGCGCCGAGGTCGTCAGCTACGCTGACTTTATCGCCCACAATGGAGAAAATGGCGCCAAGGAAGCAGGTCGTTGGCGTCTGGAAGGTAAGGACTACGTGGTGCAGGACGGCGATATCATCCACTTCCGGTTTAACGTCTGAACCCGCCTTGACTTGACCCGTCAATTTCAGGAAAATGCGCGCCTCTCGCGTACTCGCGGGATCTTGAAAGTACTGTGGCTACGTAGCTCAGCTGGTTAGAGCACAGCATTCATAATGCTGGGGTCGGTGGTTCAAGTCCACCCGTAGCTACCATAAAATCAATGACTTACGTAAAGATATCACTCGGCCAATTAGTATCTTGCTACCTATTTGCTA
>JAPUKZ010000401.1 GCA_027295405.1 Gammaproteobacteria bacterium | reverse complement strand
CCGGAAGTTCAACGCATGGTTGATGTGATGGTCACCCATGAATTCCCCATGTCCCGCGCTGGCGAAGCTTTCGATGTCCAGGTCAGCAAACAGTGCGGCAAGATCTACCTCTTGACCCAGGAATAACGCTACAGAGTAAAGCGATTTTCAAGCAATGGATTGCGTGCCCACGTCGGTCCCCTGGCCGGTTTCAGGTTCAACTCGCTGAACCTGATCGGTGCCGGAATACGTCCATGTTGGATATTTTTGCCCTGATAGTGCGGAGGATAGACTCATGGTTGTATTTGAATTACAGGGATTTGGGGAATCCACCGGTAACAGGAATCGCAGCCCCGGTGATATAACTTGCGCCCGGCCCGGCGAGATAAGCCACCAGCTCAGCGACCTCCCGCGGCTGGGCTGCCCTGCCCAGCGCGATCTCACCACGAAGTGCCTCTCGTGCGGTTTCGATATCTGTTTCGTGCAGGTCTGCGAAAAATCGAGGCATGCCATCCGCCATGTCTGTGTCCGTCATTCCCGGGCAGATCGCATTGAGCCTGATACCGTATTCCCCCAACTCGCCGGCTAGCGATTTGGTAAAACCAACCACGGCAAACTTGCTGGAATTGTAAGCGCTGAAGTAGGGATCAGCGTAAATACCGCCGACTGAGGCATTGTTGATGATGGCACCGCCATTTGCCTTCATCAACGGCACGACCGCCTGGGTCATGATCACCGTGCCAAAAAAGTTGACCCGCATATTTGCCTCAAATTCAGCCAGACTGGTCTCCTCAAATTTCTTGATAGTGCCGATGCCGGCATTATTGAAGAGAATGTCGATACCCTGGTGCCGCTCAATGATACTTGCAAGCAGATCGTCCACGCTGAGCGGGTCGCTGACATTGCAGCAAGCGGCGTCGCACTCCACCCCACTGTCACGGAGCGAGTCACGGCGCCGGTAGAGCTTCTCTTCACTTGCCTTGATATCTGTGATCAGGACTCTGGCTCCCTGTTCACCCAGTGCACGGGCGGCGGCAAATCCAATACCGCGCTCATTGGCGGCGCCCGTAACGATCGCCAGTTTGTCCATCAGTTGAAGCGCTGTGCTCATGGTATTCCCCTTACTGCGAACAGAGATGTCTGGCCAGGTAGCGATAAAAAAACTGCAGGTTATCCTCCTGCCCCTTGATCAGTGGCCCGCAACCGGCCTTGTCGGTCTGCACCGCGCGTTGGATGCCCTCGACGATCGGTGCATCTTCGCCCAGGAGTTCTGTTACCCACTGCATATACTCCTGGGGGTCGACCGGTTCCGGTGAACCCACCGAACACAGCTTATCCGGGCTGCGAGCGGCGACACCTGCGCGTACCACGCATTCGTCGGCGCTGACTGGAAAAATCGAGTACCAGATGAGGCAGTGGCAATCCAGGCTGAACAACAGCAGTGGAAACACGCCTATGGTGTACGTATTGATGCGATTCAGCTCGCTCAAGCCCTGCGGATCATCGGCGTGCTCCGGCCACGGCTCATTGCGCCGTTCACAGGAGGTATTCCACTGCCCATCACCCCAGGGACTATCGATGCGCTGAATATTGGTACCCAGGGTTTTCGGGTGCACGTAGGCTACGTGGTAGCCATCCATGCCATTTTCCACCATGATCTTCCAGTTGGCGCGTAAGGATTTTTCCGGCACCCGAAAGCTCCAGGCAAACTGGTCCATACGGGTATCACCCACCAGTTCCTCAAGGGAGCCCAGCCGCGGCGCCAGCGGAGCCGGTTCGGCACTCAGACTCACAAACACGAAGCCCTGCCAGATTTCCAGCGGGTATTGCGGCAAGCAAATAGCGGACTTGTCAAAATGCTCGGGTACATCGGGGGCACCACGCAGTTGCCCATTATCCTCATAGGTCCACTTGTGGTAAGGACAGACCAGTACCCGCTTGTTGCCTGTGCCCTGTTCAGTAATCAAGGCATTGCGGTGGCGGCAGATGTTGCTCATGGCGCGCAGTTGATCGTCGGCACCGCGCCAGACCACCACCGGTTCATCCAGCAGGGTCAGGGACAGGTAATCACCTGACACACTGAAATCCGTGTCGCGCCCCACGCAGTACCATTCCTGGCGCAGGATTCTCTCCTTCTCCAGTTCCCACAGCTCCGGTGAGGCATAGACCTGGGGAGGCATGGCATGGGCATCATCTGGGGTTTGCGCCGCCGTGGTGGCGATCAAATCCAGGACCTTGTTGAGGGCGGTGGGGGCATTCATGCTCTACTCTCCATTGGGCGTGTAAGTGTTAAGAGTAGATGAGTGGCGGTTCGACAGTACTGTCTTTTAAGGCCATAAGAAGCGGCTTTAGGGGACAAGCTCCCAGACCTGGTCTACCATGGCTGTATGCCCACCAGCACTCACACCACCCGCCTGCTTTACCTGCAGAAGTTACTGGAGGTATTGCGGGAGTTGGAAATAGACCACAGACCAGTTTATGAGGCGTCGGAAATTACCCTGCATGACCTCGACCATCGGGATGGGGAGATCGGGATCGCCCGCTATCTGGCAGCCGTACAGGCCGCCTTGGAACTGGACATACCCGCCGATCTCGGCTTTCTGGTCGGCGAGCACACCAATACCCTGGAGCACGGTGTACTGGGTTACGCCCTGCTCAGCGCTGCCAATCTCGAGGAGTGCCTGAATCGCTATGTTCGCTACCAGCATTTACAAGGTCCTTTGCTGGCCATCACGCTGACCAGGCAGGCGCAGTGGGGTAGGCTGCAGGCGCGACCGGTAAGTATTGGCTGGCAGCTATCGCGAGAACAACTCGCCTATTTTACCCAGGAGTGGTTGGTGGGCTGGAGCCAGTGGCTGCAACTGATTGGCGAGACCGGTGGTTTTTTCTCAGAGGTCAGCCTCGGTTATGAGTCGGACGGCACGGCTGCCATCTATGAACAACATCTGGGTTGCCGGGTCAGTTTCGGGGCCGCGTGTACGCAAGCCCTGTTTCCAGCCGACTGGCTGTCCCGGGAACTGGATTACGCCGATGCCTCCATTGGGGCGCTCTGTGCAGTCCAATGTGAACAGCTACTGAAGAACCTGAAAATACCACACGGCATCAAGGCCGAACTGCATAAGCAACTGGCCAATTCGCCGGGGAGTATTCCCGGTATGGACGAAATGGCGGCGAAATTGTTCATCAGTGCTCGCACCTTGCGCCGTTACCTGGCCAACGAGGGCACCACTTACCAGCAAGTTGTGATTGACTTCCGCATGGCGATGGCGGAACAGTACCTGTGCGCCACCGCCCTGCCGGCCAATGAAATTGCCGCACTGGTCGGCTACTCGGATAGCGCCAATTTTTACCGTACTTTTCGCAGTTACCGCGGAGTGACTCCCAGCCAGTATCGAGCCGGAGTGCGTCAGTAAATCAGCACCGGGTCAAGCCGGGGCCTGGCTGGAGCCAGTGACCAGTTCAAGCAAGGTGTCGGTAGGGCCACAGTGTCAGAGGCCAGGAACAGGAAAACACCGCTGACATCCTCCACGGTCGCAGCCCGCCCCAGCGCGGTGAAGGCGCGGCACAGTTTTTTCCCGTCCTCGCCACTACCCATGGCGGTATCGGTGTAGCCGGGACAGACACAGTTGACGCGAATACCACGGCTACCCAGTTCCAGCGCGGCCATTTCAGTCAGGCTGGTAACAGCGCGTTTGCCGGCGGAGTAAACCGCAGCGCCGGGCACATTGATAAAAGCCGCCATGGACGAGGCCCCTCGCACAGTTCAATTATATTGCCACAGGGGTCGCGCATATAAACCGCATCCAGTCCGGAGTCACGTGCTGCGGGTTCGCCCAGGGCAGTGCCTCCCAGTGACAGGCAACGCTGGTACTCAGTCCGGCAGTCGTCGACATAAAAGGAAATATGGCGAATTCCACGTTCGTGGTTGTCCCAGGCTCGCGGGGTGCGGCGCCGTTTGCTGCGGCGCTTCGAACTCGAACATTTCGAGGTAGCAGTTATGTCCGGCCAGCATGTAACCACGGCTGCGTGAGTTCTCGCTGCCGATCGCGCCGTCCACCACCGGGTTGTCGGACCAACCCTCATTGCTGATGACGTGAAAGCCGAACATCTTCTCGTAGAACTCCCGGGCGAGTTCCACATCGTCAACCACTAAGCAGGGATGGGCAAAGGCCAGAATCACAATCCTGACCTAGGCCGCAATCGCAGCATCAACCGCCGGGGCGTAATGCTCCGTCAGCATAATGACATTACCGCCGCAGGGCTCTCG
>JAPUKZ010000400.1 GCA_027295405.1 Gammaproteobacteria bacterium | reverse complement strand
GAAACCAGTCACTGACGTTTGTTTTTGAAACCAGTGACTGACGTTTGTTTATGAGGCCAGTCACTGACGTCGTCTTCGAGGCCAGGCCCTGAACGTCGAGATGCGGATCACTGCGCTTGCACTTGCCGGTGATGGGCCAGCAGGGGTACCAGAATCAACAAAAACGACAGTGCAAACATGGCCATACCCGCAACGATGACCCGCGCATAGCTGCCCTCCTGAATCAAGCTGGCGGCAACGGCAGGTCCAATAGCCAGTCCCAACATTTGTGCTGCCACCGCATACACCACCACTTTACCGTGGCGGTCAAAGCTGGCCATGGCCGCCAACAGGAAAGGATGGGTCATGTTCCATGCAAAATTGTAGATGCACACTGTGACCGCGTAGACGAAGGCGCTGAACTCTCCGAATAGCCAGCCCAGTACCAGGGCACCGCCGAGGATGCCGATTGCCAACGGCGGCACCCGGCCAAAGCGGCGCCCGGTAACAGCTGCGACCAGCGCACCGGCAATGCCCAGAAACTGGGATAGCATCAAGCCGTTGGCAACCTCCTGTTCGGCCACACCGCCATTGAGACCTATCAGGAACAGGTAGGCCCAGATGACACCCTGGGCAAAGAAATAGGTAAACATGGCGAGCAGGGCAAAAGCGCGGAAACCACCGCTGAGGTCCACCGCATCCGCTTCCACTTGCAAGTGTTCCTCGCCGGAATCCGGCAAGTGGGGCAGGCACAGCCAGCCACTGGTTCCGAACAGGGCAAAGCAGACGATGACTCCATTCATACCGATGCTGGCGAATGCGGTGGGTAGTATCCACAGCCCAAAGGCGCCGTAGGTGAGAACACCCATTATGAGGTAACCGAAGTTGCGATCCGGCAGGCGGGTGAGGCCGATAATGGTAAAAGTCAGCGACACCATGCCCCCGGAACCCAGCCCGGTAACGAAGCGCAGGGCGCCGAAGGGCAACATTTCAGCACTGAACAGAGAGGCCAGGTTGCCGCACACAAACAGCGCCAGTGAGACCTTGAGGATTTTTTGCCAACTGTAACTGTGACCGCCCAATGCCAGCACCAGCGTGGTTACCGCGATGCCCCAAATTTCGGCGGAGGCGATGTAACCTACCTCCTGCTCGGGAAATCCGTAGAATTCCACCAGGCCCTGCACAAAGCCCGGTTGCACGATAAATACGGCGGCACCGATGACACTGAGATAGATGGTGGCGAACAGTGAGGTGCGGCTGTTGACGTCCAGGGCGGGCTGGGTGGTTGCTCGATTCATGTCTGGCTCTCGGGTTTATTCTTGTTTCTTTGGCAGTGCGCAGTATGCTGAACGGGCGTATGCATTACCATCCACCGAAAGTATGACCGCGACCGTACTCAGTGACAGTTTCCCCAACCGTTTTCAACGGGAAAGCCTGAATCTGGTAGCTAGCCTGTTGCCACTCAGCTCCTCCGCTTTTTATCTGGTGGGGGCCGATATGCGGCATCGCGGCGTGGTACTACGCAATCTTGAGGCAGAAGCCGAACGCAATTACGTGGAGAACTTTCTGCACCTGGACCCGCTGAATCCGGCCCTGTTTGAACACAGTGGCGAGAGAGTTGTGTGCATCGGCGAGCTGATGAACACGGCCGAGTTGCTGAGATCTGAATACTACACGGGCTTTATGCAGCCTTTGAATCACCGCCATGTGGCCGATATGTTTTTTCGTCGCGACGGCAGTATCGTCGCCGTATTGTCCATGTTACGTGACGCGACCATGGGTCAGTTCAAAAAGGAAGAGCTGGGATTGCTGCGTAATTTGCAGCCTTTTCTTGAATACACTCTCAACACGGTTTACCTGCCCAGGCGTCACCGGCAACGCCAGGACGTGAGCCAGACTTACGCGCTCACGGAGCGCGAAGTGGACGTGGTGGAGTTAATCGTCGCCGGCGCCAGTAATAAAATTATCGCCCGCGAGTTGGGCTTGAGCCTGGCGACAGTGAAAACCCATATCCAGCACGTCTTCCAGAAGATGGAGATCTCCTCGCGCACGGAGCTGAGTGCGAAGGTGTTGGGCACAGGGGAAGGGTGATTTATTCGACGCTGGACGGGTCTCCGATATGCCTGGCGACCAGGGCGTGGAAGCCGACTCGCCCCGCGCCGTATCGGGTGAGATCAGCTTTCGCGAAACGCGCTGCTTCGGCGGAGATGGGTTTTGCAGCGCGCGCTTTCATATGGGCTTCCGCCACGCGTTCCAGGGCTACGAACAAACCCACGGCTTCCGATACCGCGTCGCCAACGGTGAGCAAGCCGTGATTGCGCAGGATCACGGCGCAGTTTGAGCCCAGCGCCCTGGCAATACGCGCACCGGCCTCGACGCTCTGCACCTGCACTTCTTCATCATCGAAGATCGCGTGGTCCTCGAAAAAAATGCAGGCCTCCTGGGTAATCGGCTCGACCGGCCTCACTTCGGCGGAAAACGGTGTGCCCCACGGCGTGTGGACGTGCACGGCGCTGACGATATCGGGACGTGCGGCATGTATCGGGTGATGGATATAGTAAGCGGCGATATTGACGGGGCCCAGGCCCTTGACCAGGTTTCCATCCGGCCCCACCAGCACCAGGTCGGACACGCAAACCTCATGGTATGAGACCCCGTAGCGCAGCATCCAGAAACAGTCTTCGCGCTCGGGGTCGCGCGCGCTGATATGCCCGTCGCCCAGATCCCCCCAACGCTGAGCCGCCAGAATCCGGTATCCCAGCGCGACATCGCGCTTGCGGCGGGCACGGATTTCCGCGGGTGTTCGCTTTACGTCGGGCGCTGCGTCACGTCCGTCGCGTTCGGTCATGGGAGTACCTCCTTCGCCAGCAGCTGGCTCGCGTTCTCTGGGGAAGAATAAACCCTGAGCTTGCGGCTTGCCACAGGGCTGCTTTTTGGCATTGCTTTCACGTAACTCAAAGCAGCCTCATCCTTTTAGCCGATATTCAAACCGCCAGGTGATGGTCTATTCTTCTTGCACATTGGCTAAAACGCGGAGTAGCAGCATGTTTGGTGATCTCACAGGAAAAGTCGCCATCGTTACCGGCGCCGGGCAGGGTATCGGCGAGGGCATTGCCAGGGTGTTTGCCAAACACGGCGCCAAGGTGGTGGTGGCTACACGCAGTGCCGGCAACGGGCAGGAAACAGTGGACGATATCAAAACCGCTGGCGGCGAGGCCATGCTGGTGCAGTGTGATGTTGGCCTGCACAACGCGGTGGATGATGCGGTGGCTCAGACCCTGGCCGCTTACCAGCGTATCGATATCTGTGTGCACAACGCGGCCGTGTATCCGCTGCACAACGTGGATGACCTCAGCGACGAGATCCTGGACCAGACCCTGGCGGTCAACATGAAAGCGGCGGTATGGTTGACCCAGGCCTGTGTGCCGCATTTCCGTAAACAAGGTTGGGGCCGCCTGATTTTCACGTCTTCTGTGACAGGACCGCGCGTCGCCATGCCCGGTACTTCCCATTACGCAATGTCCAAAGCCGGCTTGAACGGCTTTATTCGCACCGCGGCATTGGAATACGCGCGCGACAATATCACCGTCAACGGCGTAGAGCCCGGTTATATACTTACCGCCGCCATGTCCGAGTTGGGGGGTGAGGATGAACTCAAGGCGATGGCGCAATGTATACCCCAGGGCCATCTCGGGGTACCCGAAGATATTGCCTACACCATGTTGTACCTGGCTACGGATGAGGCCTCCTACCTGACCGGCCAGACCATTGTGGTAGACGGGGGCTCCACCCTGCCGGAAAGCCAGGTGGTGATGGATGGTTTCTACGATGAATAAGGAGCTACTGGAACGGCGTTACCGGGTACTGGGCAAAAGCTCGCCGCTGTTCTATGACGAGCCCCTGCAACTGGTGCGTGGGGAAGGCGTGTGGGTGCACGATGCGGACGGCCGGCGCTTTCTCGATGTGTACAACAACGTGCCCCATGTGGGCCATTGCCATCCGCGGGTGGTGGAGGCGCTGGCTACCCAGGCCGCTACTTTCAACAGCCATACCCGCTACCTGCACGAAAACATAGTCAACTATGCCGAACGGCTGACAGCCAAATTCGATGCCTCCCTGAGCATGGCCATGCTCACCTGCACCGGCAGTGAGGCCAACGAAGTCGCACTGCGCATGGCCCGCCAGCACACCGGCGGGCAGGGCATCATCGTGACCAACTGCGGCTATCACGGCAATACCGAGGCCGTGGCCGAATTGGGTCTCGGCTTCATGCCCGAGGCCCAGACCACCCAGCGGGTGTTGGGTATATCACCGCCCTGTACTTACCGCGGGCCTGCGGGCCTGACCGAGGAGCAAACCGCGGACGCTTACGTGGCAGAAGTGGAGCAGGCGATTGCGACCTTCCAGCAGCGTGGCATCGGGGTGGCGGGCATTCTGATCTGCCCGGATTTTGCCAACGAGGGTCTGCTATTCGAACCCGAGGGTTTTCTTGCAAAAGCCGTGGCGCGGGTGCGGGATGCGGGCGGTTTGTTTATCGCCGACGAGGTGCAGGGTGGGTTTGGCCGCACCGGCAGGCACTGGTGGTCGCACCAGTGGTCGGGGGTTATCCCGGATATCGTCACCCTGGGCAAACCCATGGGTAACGGCCACCCGCTGGCGGGAGTGGTGGCGCGGGCGGACCTGATTGAGGCCTTTGGCGAATGGGGTATGTACTTCAATACCTTTGCCGGTAGCCCGGTGTCCTGTGCTGTCGGTTTAGCGGTTCTCGATGTTCTGGAAGAAGAAAACCTGCTGGAGAATGCGGTCAGCACGGGCGCCTATGTCGCCGCGGGTTTGCGTACGCTGCAAGATAAATACGAGATCATTGGCGATGTACGTGACAAGGGCCTGTTCTTTGCTGTCGAACTGGTCGAGGACCGGGCCACCAAGCAGCCCGCCGCGGCGCAGACCAGCCGACTGCTGAATGCCATGTGCGAGCACGGCGTGCTGATCAGTCGCATCGGTCCGCACGACAATGTTTTGAAAATGCGCCCCCCTATGCCATTCACGCGCGAACATGCGGATATCCTGCTAGAGGCTTTGGATGATTGTCTGGGGGAGTTATGACAAATTTCTACGAATTGGATGAAGTGGGGCAAAGCCTGGCCATGCAGGGCCTGGCCCAACGGGCGCTGGCTGAATGGAGTCTTGAGGGCAGCGAGCTGGAACTTATCAAGTACCGCGAGAATGCGGTGTTCAAGGTACAGACCGGCGCCGGCGAACGCTACGCCCTGAGAATCCACCGCCACGCCTATCACTCGGACGCGGAACTACGCTCGGAATTGCAGTGGATCGCTGCGCTGGATGCCGCCGGTATCGATGTGCCCGGCGTGGTGCCGACCAGCAAGGGTGATTTGTTTGCTCTGGTTGAGGTGCCGGAGGTGCCCGAGTCACGCCAGGTTGACCTGTTTGCCTGGGTCGATGGCGAACAACTGGGTTCGGTGGAAGCGGGCGTGGGAGACTCCGCCAGTGTGACTGATACCTACCGCACTATCGGCCAACTGGCAGCGCGCCTGCACAACCAGGCCACGGCCTGGAATCCCCCCGAGGGATTTACCCGCCACGCCTGGGATGTGGACGGTCTGGTGGGGGAGGAGCCCTTTTGGGGTCGCTTCTGGGAACTGGCGTCCCTCACCAGTGAAGAACGCGAACTTTTACTCAGGGCGCGAGCGCGGGTTGCGGTTGATCTGGCAGCCTATGCCGTCGATCCCGCCAACGCCGGCCTGTACAG
>JAPUKZ010000040.1 GCA_027295405.1 Gammaproteobacteria bacterium | reverse complement strand
TGCTGAACATCAATACCAGTAATGCCCGGGTCGTAAAATCACCGGCCAGGTAAGCGGCGCCAAAAGTCACCAGTATTACCATGAAGGAGTCCACCAGCTGGCTGATCATGGTGCTGAAGTTGTTGCGCACCCACAGGTGCTTGCCTTTGGTGACCCGCTTCCAGAAGTGAAACAGCTGTACATCGCAATACTGCGCGGCAATGTAGGCCATCATCGAGGCGAACATCGCACCGGTGGTGGTGGCGTAGATGAGCTGGTACAGCTCTACCGAATTCTCCACCACACTGCCGTTCGGTAGTGCTACCGCTTCCGCCAGTTGCAGTACCTGCCAGGGGGGCAGTGCCTCCGGGGCTACCGAGGGGATCAGGTTGCCGATCCAGAGTGTGCCGAGGATAAAAAAATTAAGCCCCAGTCCCAGTGTGACCACAAAATTTGCGCGGGCCCTGCCGTACAGTTCGCAGATCAGGTCTGTGCACAGGAAGGTGATGGGGTAGGGCAGCACGCCGATTGCCAGGGACAGGGGGCCAAGTTGGATAAAGCGGGTGATACCAAGAATATTGAGCATGGTCATGGCGCAGATGAAGATGCCGGCCAGCACCAGGAAAACCCGCTCGCGCTGTTCCTGAAGAGCGGGTTCCGTCAAGATTTCAGGACTCCTTCTGGCCGAGGTGGGCGTGTAGCACCGAGCCGTTGATCACCGGGTGGTGGTGCACCCAGAAAATCAGGTCGGCGATTTCCCCGGGCTCGATCAAGCGGTTGAAACTGTTGAGGGAGGCGATACTGTCGATGATTGCCTGGTCGTTACCGAGATGGGTGCGCAGCATTTCCGTATCGGTGAAGCCGGGGCAGATGCAGGCGGTGTGGATACCTTTTCCCACCAGGTCCTGGCAGGTGGCGCGCATCATGCCCACCAGCGCATGCTTGGACACTACGTAACTGAATGACCCGGCGACGGCTTTCTCCGCCAGGGTAGAACCGACGTAGAGTACGCTGGAGCCGGCACTCATCTGCGGCAGCAGTTCCTGATTGAGGCTGTTGGCGGCAATCACATTGGTTTGTAAAACGGCGGCGAGATTGTCACTGCGGCAGTTATCGGCGCTGTCCTTGCGCATCTGGCAGGCGTTGTGCACCAGGCAGACGGATTCGGCCCGGGCCGCCGCCGGCAGCAGTATTTCCAGCGCCCGCTGGATGTCGGACTCCCGTGACAAATCGCAGTTGATATTCTGCACCCCGGCCACATCACAGTTGCGCCGCGACAGATTGAATACCTGGTAGTCGGCCTCGATAAAAAGCGCGGCTGCCGCCTTGCCAATACCGACGCTGGCCCCAGTAATGATTGCAGTTCGCATGCTGTATCTCATGTGCTGGTTGAAACTCGGAGGATATTAACATGCAGGCAGAACTTGACGAGGTTGCCGTGGTTGTAGATAGTGAGGTCCCCTTGTGCTGACTTCCCCCCAATTCCCGGACCAAGCCGCCCTGACAATATGGAACGACTGACTACTATTCACATCGACAAGGAGAGTCACAAATTTTCGGCGGCTCACTTCACGATATTCTCGGCGACCGAGCGGGAGCGTTTGCACGGACATAATTTTTCGGTGTCGGCAAGGCTGGTTGCGCCAGTGGATGACAACGGCCTCACCGGTGACTACGCGGTGTACAAACAGCATATTAAAAAGGTTTGTGACGCGCTGGATGAGTACACCATTATCCCGGCGCAATCCCCATATCTCTCGATTGACGAAGAGGGGGATTACTTCCGGGTCCATCACCACCGGGATGTGTTGCTGTTACTGAAAAAAGATACGCTGCTGTTGCCCCTGCGCAATATCACCGTGGAAGAGCTGTCCCACTATTTGCTGGAGAAGTTGGTTGAGGACAGGGAATTTCTGCAGCAGCAGGATATCCGTGAAATTGAGGTCATGGTGTCATCCGGCCCGGGCCAGACCGGCTCCAGCATCTGGCAGCGCTGAAGCCTGCCGCAGTCAGCTTTCCTGCAGTACCGCGATCAGGCGGGTCAGGCTGTCGATGGTGCGAGCCATACCGCGGGCCAGATTAATCATCAGCAAGGCAAAATCCTCACTCGCGGAATTGTAGAGTTTGAAAAACTCGCCGGCACTGATTTTCAGTATCCACGCATCCTCCTCCACCACGGCGGCGCCCTTGTGATCGTGTAGGGCAATGATCGCGGCAAACCCCACCTGCTCGCCGGGATCGTAGGTGCGGGTGTGGATGGATTTGCCCCTGTATTCCCTGAATAAGGAGATCTTGCCGGAAAGGATGATATGAAAAGCGCTGGGCTTGCTGCCGGCCGCGTACAGGACGTCACCAGCGGTCAGGGGCATGATCGCTCCACAGTCCAGCAAACGGAGAATGGCACTGTCGGACAAGCCGCCAAAACTGGCTAACTCGCGCAGCTGTTCCAGAGGAAATTTTTCCAGTAACTGTTGGGTGGAAATCGTCATAGTCTCCCGCCCGTGTCTCCTGCTCTGCGAATCAGTATGGCCGAAATGACGCGCTTCGCCAGCGGATTATTCACATTGCTGCAGTGCGCCAGGTCGCGTTGGCCTCCTGCAGGTGGGTAAACGCCAGGTCGTAGCGATGTAGCTGGTCGTAGGCGCTGGCCAGGGCAAAGCCCAGGTTGGCGGCCTGGGAGGCTGCCAGGTCTGCACGCTTCAGATAGAGTGCTTCCAGCGCGCTGAGATGTGCGTCATCTTCCGCGTAACGATGGGTTTGTGCGTAGTCGTAGTGAGCATCAGTTGCCCGCGGATCAAGCCTTACCGCTTCACTGAAGTGCTTCTCAGCTTCGCTAATTTCGCCCATGCTGTGGGATCCGCGTACGGTTCTACGCAACGCCATGCAACCCCTGAAGGACATGGGCTTGCGGGTGGTGATTGCCACCGAATTGGAGTTCTACCTGCTGGCGGATGCGAGCGGGCCAACTCCCCAGCCGCGCCTGGCGCCCATTCCCGGCACCACCCTGGACCAGGACGGTATCCAGTTTGGTTGCCAGGATGACCTGTGGGAGTTTGATCATTTTCTGGATAGCGTGCGGCGAGGTTGTGTACTACAGGACCTGCCAGCGACCACCGCCCATACCGAGTGGGCGCCCGGGCAGTTGAAATCAACCTGCATCACGTCAACGATGTGGTGCCAGTTTTTCAGGGACTTGAAATCGATGGGGTGAAACGCGCCAACCGGTTTTAGTCGAGAGGCAAAGGCTGCCGAATGGATGATGATGTCGTAGCCGGAGTGGCCGGTCATCAACTTGGTATCCACGATTTCTGCGCTGTCGTAGATGTCGTAGTTGACCTTGATGCCGTACTCTTCCTCAAACATGCCGGTTATATCAGGATGGATGTAGTCCGCCCAGTTGTAGACATTCAGCACGGGTTCTTCCGCTGCCGCAGCGACCGGCAGTGTAGCCAGTTGCAGCAATAGAGCCCCCAGTGGAATGCTGATCCACTGCACTACAGTGCTGAACCTCCCTTAGTCTCCTGGCGGCTCTATGTGCTGCGGCAGGGCATTGGCCAGGTAGAGTGTGGCTATCTGCTTGGCCCGTTTGCGGGTGAAGCGCCGCGGCGCTATCAACAGGTCAAGCCACAGCCCGTCAATCAATGCAGTGTACCCCTGTGCGAGCAACTCGGCACTAATGCCGCGATAGCCGCCCTCGTCTATGGCCTGCTGGAACAGGCTGCGAATAGCGGCATCAGTGGCGATGTCTGACGCGGAGCAAATATGCTGGTAGGTGGGCCGGGACTTGGCTTCTCCCCAGAAGGCAAACCACACCGCCAGTTTGTCTTTGCGGGTGACTCTGGGGCTGAAGTCAAAGTCCAGCAAGGCCTGGATTTTATCTGCCACCGCGGTGTGTACAGAACTTGTCAGGATTTTCTGCTGGCCGCTGTTGTATTCGTCGGCAATGGTGCGCAGGGTTGCTATCAGCAGTTTCTCCTTGCTCTCAAAGTGCAGGTTGACGATGCCCTGGCTCAGTCCCGCCTCTTTGGTCACCTCCGCCATGGTGGTGGCGGACATGCCATTTCTGGCGATGCAGGTGATGGTGGCCGTGATCAACTGCTCGCGACGTACTTCCGGCGGTTCGGCGCGGCGTTTGCGCAGCGGCTGTACTAACACCTCAGTCACGGGCGTGAAACCCGGGCACGGCTTTTACTGCCGCTTCAGTCATGGGTGTGAACCCCGGACCTTGCTGTGAAGCGGACTCTGGCGATTTATAGCGCGTCATTTTCCAACCATAAACCATTGCGCGTACTAACACAACGACTGAATAAACGTTCATTCAGAGATGGACTCCCGGACCTGTCCGTGGCATGCTTTGCGCTTCGATACGGGAGGCCATGTGGTGAAAAAATACGACGCTATCGTTATTGGTGCCGGGCATAACGGCCTCACCAATGCGGCCTATCTGGCCAAGTCGGGTCTGGACGTGCTGGTGGTGGAGCGCAACTCCTATATCGGGGGCGCCACTGTCAGCCGTGAATTGCATAAAGACTGGACTTATTCGAACTGTTCCTACGTGTGCAGCCTGCTGCGACCGGAAATCAGCCGCGATCTGGAACTGCCACGACACGGTTTGCAGGTGGTGCCCTATGGTGGTGGTATCACTTTTATGGAAAACGGTGATCAATTCGGTAATTTTCGCGACCATGAGCGCCAGTACCGGGAGATCATGCGGCATTCACCGCGGGACGCGAACGCCTACGATCGTTACAGCGCCGATGTCACCAAGCAGACCCGGCTGATACGGCCGTTCCTTTTGCGTACACCGCCGGACCCCACCTCGTTGAAGCCACGGGATCTCAAGGAACTGGCGATGCTGGCCAGGGCCTTTACCGAGATGGGAGAAGAGGGGCTGGCGGATACGCTCAAGTTCTGGACTATGAGTGTTGGCGACTACCTGGAAAGTTTCTTTGAAACCGATGTGCTGAAGGCTCACCTGGCGGGCAGCGGCATTATCGGCACCGCGCTCGGCGTTTATTCGCCGGGAACCGCCTATGTATTGCTGCATCACTACATGGGCGATGTGGACGGCACAGTCGGCGCCTGGGGTTTCGCCCGGGGTGGTATGGGTGCGGTATCCGCGGCCCTGGCGAAATCTCTGCAGGCCTACGGCGGCGAGATTGTCTGCGCTGCCAATGTCGACCAGATTATGGTACGCAACGGTCGCGCTACCGGGGTGGCGCTCAAGGACGGCACCGAATATCACGCCGATATTGTGGTGTCCAACCTCGATCCCAAGCGCACCTTCCTCGATATCATGGCGGAATCTGACCTTCCGGAGGATGTGGTCAACAAGGCGAAGAACTTCAAGATTCGTGGTTCCTCCGGCAAGCTGAACATTGCGCTGGACGGTCTGCCAACCTTCAATGGGGTGCACCCGGATAGCACCCTGATGATCGGTGATATGCATTTCAGCGATTCGCTGGAGCGCCTGGAGCGGGCCTACGATGATTGGAAAGCGGGTGCCTGGTCCAGGGATCCTTACTGCGACATGCTAATTCCAACCCTGACAGACCCCACCATGGCGCCTCCCGGCAAACACATGATGACGGTGTTTGTGCAGTACGCACCGCCTTTAATAAACGGGCGCGAGTGGACCGATGAAGATCGCGATGCCTTTGGCAAAACGGTCATTGACCAGATTGGCAACTACAGTCCCGACTTCAAGGACCTGATCCTGCACGCTGAGGTGCGCACCCCGCGTGAGCTGGAGGCGGAGGTGGGGCTTACCGAAGGCAACATTTTCCAGGGCGAACTGACGTTCGACCAGTTGCTGTTCAACCGACCCTTTCCCGGCTATGCCCAGTACCGCGGGCCGGTCAAGGGGATGTATATGTGTGGGTCTGGCACCCACCCCGGCGGCGGGGTAATGGCTGCGCCGGGAGCCAATGCGGCCCGGGAGATTCTGATGGACTTGAAACGACCCAACACGGTACCGGGAGCTTACGCCGATGACTGACTATGATGTGATAGTCGTGGGCGCCGGCCACAACGGTTTGGTGTGCGCCGCCTATCTGGCCAGGGCAGGCCGCAAGGTGCTGGTGGTCGAAGCCAATCAACAGCCTGGTGGTGGTGCTGCAACGCGTGAATTTGCCGACGGATTTTCGGTGTCTGCCTGTGCCCACTGGCTAACTCATCTCAACCCCGAGGTGAAGCGGGATCTGGCGCTGGAGCACCACGGCCTGACGCTGGCGGCGCGAGACCTGGATTCAATCGGACTCGACCCGGGAGGCCAGCACGTCACCGTCAAGGGTGACTCCGTGGATGGACCTTCCATCTCCACCGGGGATAAGGCCGCGTACCAGGAGTTTCATCGCATGACCCTGAAATTTTCCAGCCTGTTAGCCAATGCCTTCAAGCTGCGACCACCGAAGTTGGTGGCGGGGAATTTCAGCGACCGGCTCAACCTGGCCAGGCTTGGCCTGGGTATGAAATTGATGGGCAAGCAGGACATGAGCGAATTGCTGC
This sequence comes from Gammaproteobacteria bacterium, assembly GCA_027295405.1. GTDB lineage: Bacteria > Pseudomonadota > Gammaproteobacteria > Pseudomonadales > Halieaceae > JAPUKZ01. Next base: position 4,392 of record JAPUKZ010000040.1, on the reverse strand, counting down.
GCCTGGCCCTGATCAATATATACGATGTGATGGAAGAGCGCTTTGATAATGAGTTGTTGAAGGCAACGCTCAGCTTCGACGGCGTGCTCGGCGCCCATATGGGACCGCGTTCCCCCAATACCGTTTTCGGCTATCTCTATCGCCGGGTGGGCGATGTATACGGATTCAACGGTCCTGCCGTGGTGCGCGGTGGCATGGGTGGCGTGGGAGCCGCTTTGGTGGAGGCCGCCAACTCCCACCAGGTTGTTTGTCGTACCGGTGTCGCTGTACAAGACATCATGTTGAAGGCGGACCGGGCGCGGGGAGTCCGCCTGGTTGGCGGCGAGGAAATTACCGCCAAACTGGTGGTGTCCAATGCCGACCCCAAAACCACGTTCAACAAGTTGGTGGGCCTGCCCAATGTGGAAACCGGCCTGGCGCGTCGGGTAAAAAATATTCGCATGCAGGGTGGCGCTGCCAAATTACACCTGGCCCTTGACGGTTTGCCCGAATTCAAGGGTTTGAGTGCACAGCAACTGGGTCAGCGGCTGGTGATTGCACCGACCATGAACTATATAGAAGAAGCTTTTAACCCCGCCAAGTACGGTGAATACTCAACCGCGCCGGCAATGGATATCAGTATTCCCAGCCTCCACGATGCCTCGCTGGCACCGGCGGGCAAACATGTGCTCTCAGCCATTGTGCAGTTTGCGCCTTACGCTCTAAGGGCCGGCTGGGAGTCGGAGAAAGACAAGTTCAAATCCCTGGTGATTGCCAGAATAGCCGAATATGCGCCGGGTCTTGAGCAGTTGGTCACGGCCAGTGAGCTACTGACGCCGGTGGACCTGGAACAGGAGTTTCACATGTACGGCGGGCACTGGCACCACGGTGAAATCAGCCTGGACCAGATCATGTTTATGCGCCCCTTCCCGGGCGCCACCCAGTACGGTACCGCTGTGGATGGTTTGTATCTTTGTGGTGCGGGTACCCACCCCGGCGGTGGCGTCATGGGTTTGAGCGGTCGCAATGCGGCGCGCGAAATAATCAAGCGAGGGAACCTGGCATGAACGTTCGAAATGCAGCAAAACTTATTGTCATGTGGGGAGACGCGGCATGAGTGAGTATCGCGATGAGACCATGATGCTGAAAACGCCTTTCCACTCCCGGGTTGAAGCGGCCAATGAGCTGAATGAATGGGATGGTTGGTCCGGCTATACCACGCCGGTTGCCTATACGGATGTGGAACTGGAGTACTTTGCCATCCGCAACAGCACCGGTGTGTTTGATCTGTCACCGATGACCAAGTACCGGATCAGCGGCCCGGATGCAGAAGCCTACCTGAATCGCCTGGTGACCCGGGATGTGAGCAAGATAAAGATCGACCGGGTCGGTTATGTGATCTGGTGTGATGACGAAGGTCAGATGATGGATGATGGCACACTGTTCCATCTGGGCAAGAACGACTACCGGCTGTGTTCCTACACCCGGGTGATGGATTGGATGAGTTGGGCGGCGATGGGATTTGATGTTCGGATTGTGGATGAAACCAGCGAAGTTGCCGCCCTGGCAGTGCAGGGACCCACCTCCTGCGCCTGTCTGTCGGCCATGGGGCTCACCGGTCTGGAGGAACTCAAGCCCTTCGGGATAAAGCGCTTCACCTTTGCCGATACTGAGTTGATGGTGAGCCGCACCGGTTTTACCGGCGACCTGGGCTACGAACTGTGGATTGAACCGCAACATGCGGAAGCGCTGTGGGATCAGCTCTTTGCCGCGGGCAAGCACTACATGATCAAGCCCATCGGCTCCTCGGCGCTGGACCTGGCGCGCATCGAAACCGGCTTCCTGCAGGCCGGGGTGGACTTTGTCCCGGCGCAGGACACCGTGCGCATCGGCCGTTCCAGGTCGCCGTTTGAGCTGGGTCTGTCGTGGTTGGTCGATTTCGAGAAACCGGTCTTCAACGGTCGCAAGGCGCTGCTCAAGGAAAGTGTGGAAGGTTCTAGCTATCGCTTGGTGTTCCTGGATGTGGAGGGCAACAAGCCGGCCGCCAATTCCTTCATTCTGGTGGGTCCGGAGCAGGTGGGAACCGTGACCTCGGCGGCCTGGTGCCCCACCGCCAAGTCGAATTTCGCCTTCGCCCAGGTGGAGGCCAAATACGCAGAGGTCGGCAGGGAATTGATCGCCGAGATTTATTACCAGCGCGAATTGCACTGGACACGCCTGTTGGCCAAATGCACGGTGGTGGCAGCGGCGCCCTTCAACCCGCCGCGGCGCCGCCAGACTCCGGCCCCGATGTGTTAGCGCAGGCCGGACCCACACATCAGCGTTCACTGGCGGTATAGGGAGTAACTTATGAAATTTATTGCCACAGATGTCGATGATTCTCCGCAGAAGTTGCAGCAGATGATTGCGCTGCAGATGGAAAAGCCCGGTTTCGCCATTGAGCGCTATTTCTATCGCTCCCATGTTGCCTACGAGCAGGAACTGGATCGGTTGATTTTTCGCAGTTGGTTGTTCGCGGGCCATGTCTCCGAAATTCCCGAGAACGGGGATTATTTGCTGTTCGAGGTGGGCGAAGACTGCATAATTATCTGCCGCGACCAGGCCGGAGAGGTGCGCGCGCTACATAACATTTGTCGGCACCGGGGTGCCCGGGTGTGCGAGAAACAAACCGGGAATCGAAAGACCTTCGTCTGCCCTTATCACGGTTGGGTTTACAACACCGATGGCAGCCTCAAGGCGGCGCGTGACATGGATTTGTTGGAGGGGTTTGATCCCGCCGACTACAGTCTGAAACCGGTTCGGCTCAACCTGTTCATGGGTTTGATATTTATCAACTGTGATCCCGCCGCCGAGGATTTTCTGCCGGCACTGGAGAATATTCGTGCTCCACTGGGGGCCTACGATCTGGACCATGCCAAAGTGGCTCACAAGCAGACCTACAGCGTGGATGCGAACTGGAAGCTGTGTCTGGAAAACTACCTGGAATGCTACCACTGTGCCAGCTCGCACAGGGAATACGCCCGCAGGCATACACTGCGGGAACTGGAAGAAAATGTCGCGCATATCAACGCGGCGATGCTGGCGCGGGCAGAGGAAGTCACCGGGGTCAAGGATATTGGCAAGGAGCACAGAAAGCTGTATCTGGACGCCGATATTTTTGGTGGCTGCGTGTCCCACCAGCGCTACGGCCTTTACCAGGGTTATCAGACGGGCAGTCAGGATGGCAAGCCGGTGGCACCGCTGATGGGCAATATGCGGGGCTATGACGGTGGTGTGGGCGACTATCAGATGGGTCCGGCTAGCTTCATGCTGAACTATCCTGACCACTGTGTTCTGTACCGGTTTATTCCCCGCGGCATCACCCAGACCGATATGCAATTGGTCTGGTTTGTGAATGGCGACGCCGCAGAGGGCGTGGACTACGACACCGACAAGGTGACCTGGTTGTGGAAGTACACTACAAAGGAGGATGAGTACATCATCCTGCGCAACAGTGAAGGTGTTAATTCACGCTTTTTCGAGCCCGGCCCGTACCAGCCGGAGTTCGAAGAGGTCAGTATTGATTTTATTGCCTGGTATCTGGAGGGCCTGAAAAATGCCCCCGCAATCCAGCCATAGGGATCTGTACAACAAGAATTCGACCAGGTAGTGGCATCCGCACGGGAACTGGGTGAGGTGGCGGCCCGGCGCATGTCCGCCTGGGAGCAAAAGTATCCGATTGTCGGCCAGGTGCGTGGTCTCGGCCTGCTGCTGGGGGTCTCCTTCAAGATCGGCGAGGGCGAACAGGACTGCTATTGTGCCCGCTCGGTGCGCGATGAAATGCTGAAATCGGGCGTTTGGGCCATCTGCGACCGGGAACCCCAGGTGCGTCTGTACCCGGCCCTTAATATGGAAAAATCAGTCTTGCTGGAAGGTCTGGAGGTTATGGAAGCCGCGATCGATACTGTCAGTCGCAAGGGCACCACGGTGGGTGACTATCCCGCTCTGCCCAGTGGTAACGTGGGGTTCTGATGACGACACCTGATCCAGGCTACCAGGGGCTGACCCAACTACAGCCATATAGACTATTTTTCTCTTTTATATCAAATAGTTATGAATCAATTGGCTTCTGTACCAACCAACCTACCCACGAAAAGCCCGCTCGGTGGCGGGCTCTGGGGTTAGTGCTTCACTGCTATAACTGTGCCGTGATCGCCAGTGCTGGTGTCTATGACCCCTGCCATCATAGAGCGGTCCCGGCTGATTCGGAGCCGCAACAAGTAGTTAATGCCACGCGAATCACTCGCCTCTCCAGTAACTACGCAATCGCGGTCAGTGAACAGCTCGGCCCGGGTTATGTCGAACTCGACGCCATCGGCAGCAACACAGGAGCCATCGCGCAGACTCCCATCGCCCTTGATAAACACGTTGCAG
>JAPUKZ010000004.1 GCA_027295405.1 Gammaproteobacteria bacterium | reverse complement strand
ATGGTAATCGGGAACGACAAGGTATCCGGCACCGCCTCCACATAGCCCTCGGCAACAATAGTGATTGACCGCTGCGGGGCTTGTCCCAGCACGACCGGACTCACGAGGAACAGAATAATGAGTAGGATGTTGCGCATGACTAAGCTCCTGGTTGCAACCGCCACTGGCCCCCGACCGGGACTTTGAACCGCACCCCGAACCCGACCCCAGCGGGCCGCCAACGGGTTCCGCAGCGACTATAATAGCTCGAATCGATCGAAAAGGGTTGAATTACCGGGTCTGGCCGCGGGGCTGATTTCGGAATCACCTGGTTGGTTTCTATGGCTGAACGCCTGGGTCAACTAGCACCCAGTACCGCAATATTTTTGTTGAGTAGTTTCATTTTTTGTTCCCTGTTTCTTGGCTATGGACCAGACACCGACTACCATAAGCTGTGCGAATATTGTTAAAAATTCCAAAAACATGCACGGCAAATCGTAAAATATGCACAGTTTGGGCAATGCCGGAGGCTCTGCTTATGGTGAACTGGGACGATATGAGGTACCTGCTGGCGGTTGCACGGGGGGGTTCCATGAGTGCGGCGGCGCGGGCGCTGAAAGTCAATCACGCTACCGTGATCCGGCGTATCCGCAGCCTCGAGCATCAACTGGGTTCCACCCTCTTCGACCGCATCGGCCACACCTATGTGATAACGCCGGCCGGACAGGTGGCGTTTGATGCGGCGGAACAGATGGAAGCGGAATCAGCCGCGGTGGAGCGACAGATCGTTGGCCAGGTCACGGAACTCTCGGGTCCGATCCGGGTGACAGCGCCAGAAGCCATGGGGCGTGATTTTCTGCTGCCGGCGCTCAAAGTATTCACGCGGCGTTATCCGGAAATCCTGGTCGATCTCAGTCTCAGTATGAGAACCTACGATTTGGGTCTGCGGGAGGCAGATGTGGCGATCCGCGTTACTGACCAGCCGCCCGGGGACGTGGTGGGCCGCAAGATCACCACCCTGGCAATGGCGGTTTATGGTCTCGCCGGCACTGATCTGACAGCGGCCCGCATCGACAGGGTTATCAGTATGGCGCCGGCGGAAGCGCCACTTCCCGAATGGGCGGTACGTTACTGCCCCAGGGCGCGGGCCAGTTTGCTTACCGACTCTCCCGGTCTTCAGGCCGATGCCATCAGGGAGGGTTTTGGCTGCGCACGGCTTCCCTGTGGGATGGGCGATCTCGATGCATCCCTGCAGCGCGTGCCCGATATACCGCTGGAGCAGGGCTCGCAAATATGGATCCTGACCCACGTGGACGTGCGCACCAATGCGCGTATTCGGGTATTCCGGGATTTTATGCAAGTGTATTTTGAAGAGCGCCGCGACTTGCTGGAGGGAATGAGGGTGAATGCAGCCGCCAGCGCTTAGCCTGTCCCTGCGAGGCTGTCAGCCGACGGGTTTTTGTGCAACCAGTAGCGCCCGGTTTCTCTCCCCCAGCTGCAGGTCACCGCAGCGACCATCTTCGCGATAGAAGCGCACACGTAGTTGCCGGAACAATTCTGGCAGCTCTCCAGGTTGCAGTAGAAATTCCGGGCTGGAAGGCCCGGCGGGATCAATTTTGTCGTTACAGAAAGTCTGGTAGAACAACAGCCCGCCAGGCTTGAGCGCGGTGTACACGATTGGACACAGGGGGCGGTGCAGAAAGTGAGCCACGCAGATTACGTCGAACTGCTCACTCGTGGGGGGATCACGCGCGCAATCCCGTTGCAGGGTCGTAATCTCCAACTGCCTCTGTCGGGCCCACTGGCGCTGCAACTCCAGTGCCACGCTAGAGATATCCCACAGAGAGGTCTGCAAGCCCCGCTCCGCCAGCAGCAAGCCGTTACTGGCGATGCCGCAGGCCAGGTCCAGCGCCAGGCCGCCGGCGGGAAGCAGGTGCAAGTTGCTCTCCAGCACCAATGCGGGTGCGTCGGGCTGGCGCGTTCCCCGGAAACGCTGGTCCCATTTATCCGCTTGACTCATGGGCGCCAGAAGTCAGGTGTAAACAGCACCAGCAGGGTGAAAACCTCCAGGCGACCCAACAGCATGGCCGCACACAGCAACCATTTCGCGGGATTGTTGATGTCTCCGTAGTGGCTGGCGACCTTGCCCAGCCCCGGACCCAGGTTGTTGAGGGCGGCGGTAACTGCGGAAAACGCCGTTTCGAAATCGAGGCCAGTCCCGACCAGCAAAATCATGATCACAATGAATACCGCCATGTAGACGGCAAAAAAACTCCACACGGCACTGACAACCTTGGCCTCGACCCGGCGCTTGCCAACCTTGAGTGGGATCACCGCGTTGGGATGGACCAATTGTTTCAGTTCGCGCTGGCCTTGCTTGTAGATCAGCATCAGCCGCATCGCCTTGATGCCGCCGCCGGTGGACCCGGCGCAGCCACCCATGAAGGAAAACATCAACAGCATCAGGGGCAGAAAACTGGGCCAGCTGGCGAAATCAGCGGTGGCAAAACCGGTGGTTGTGGTAATACTGATGGCCTGGAAAACGCCGTGGATGAGACTCTGGGATACCTCAAAGGTGTTGGTGTACCAGAGCATCAGGCAAGTAATCGCGACACAAAGGCCCAACACTGCGGAGAAAAAGACGGTTTCGGAGTCTTTGTAGTAGGGTTCGGTGCTGCGCCGACGCCAGGCCACAAAATGCAGGCCAAAATTGATTGCCGAGACAAACATGAAAAAGCTGCAGATCAGCAAAATTATCGGACTGTCGAAATAGCCCATGTTGGCATCGTGGGTGGAAAAACCGCC
>JAPUKZ010000399.1 GCA_027295405.1 Gammaproteobacteria bacterium | reverse complement strand
GGGTATCTGGCGGTATCTGAGCAGGGCGAGCATCTTGCGTGTGTATGGCGAACCCGGCGCGCCCTTGAGCGCTACTCTATCTCCCACGTCCGTCTCCCCTCGAGAAAATCACACAGCCATCTAGCTTAGCGTAAAGCGATTGGGATCGGCACCACGCTACGTTCAACGATCCTGACCCGCCAGGCAGTGTCCGTCCAGGCGGCATTCCAAGCGGCATTCCAAGCGGCGAAAACGCTATGAGAATATCCCAGTAACTTGTTGATTGTCCTAACAGAGGCTGTTAACTTTGCCCCTCGTTTTGCCCTGCCGGGCGAGTGAGGACGACCCCGGTATCTAGGGGAGGGGAAAACGAAAATTGATACTCCCGAATAATAATGACAAGTATCGGGACTTTTAGGCCGCCTTCGGGCGGCTTTTGTTTTGCCGGCTGGAACCCCTTCTAACCTCCGCTCAACAATTACGACATTAGCCGGTCCGCCTCTCTACGTCGCCCGAAACACGCCACCTTAATGCGTCCAGCCGTTCTTTTATTCATCTCGCATTTGACGATAGTTTGAGCGCCGGTTGCCCGCTAATGTCATAACTCGCCCCCGCAATGCGCTACTCTTGGTTTGCCAGGGGTGGGCCAATGGTGGTCAGGCAAACGGGGGAGGTTCATGCAATTCAGCTTCAGCGACGAACAAGATCAGTTTCGCGCCATCATCCAGCGGTTTCTGCGGGAAAAATCCCCTACCACCGAGGTCCGCAGACTGATGGCAACGGAGCGCGGCTACGATAGCGAGGTCTGGCGGCAATTGGCGGAGCAACTGGGTCTGCCCGCAATACACATTCCCGAGGTTCACGGCGGCAGCGGGTTTGGCCCGGTCGAGCTCTGCATTGTCATGGAGGAATTCGGCCGCTATCTCCTCTGCGCCCCCTACTTCGCCTCCTCCGTGCTCGCAACCACCGCCATCATGAATGGCGCGACGGCCGCTGAGCAGGCCGAACTGCTGCCACCGATCGCCAGTGGTGAGCGCATCGCCACGCTTGCGTTTACCGAACCGAACGGCAGGTGGGATGCGACCGGCGTAGAACTCACAGCCGACCTAGCCGGGGGTGACTATCTGTTAAGTGGCACCAAAAGCTTTGTGCTCGACGGCTGCAGTGCTGAGCTGCTGATCGTCGTGGCACGCGAGCCAGGCACAAGCGGCTCGCAGGGACTGTCATTCTTCCGGGTTGAGCCCGACGCTGCGGGTCTCGTCCGGGAACAACTGCAGAGCATGGACGCAACACGCAAACTGGCGCGCCTGACTTTCACGAATACGCCCGGCATCCTGCTGGGAGAGTTGGGTAGCGCAGCAGCCGCACTGTCCCGAACCCTCAGTCTCGCAGCCATAGCACTCGCCAATGAAATGGTCGGGGGTGCCCAGGCCCTTCTCGATTCCGCGGTCAGCTACGCAAAAATGCGAGTGCAGTTCGGTAGAACGATCGGTTCCTTCCAGGCAATCAAACACAAGTGCGCGGACATGTTACTGGAAGTCGAGTCCGCCAAATCTGCGGCTTACTACGCCGCTCAAGCCGCTGCCGACAATGATAGCGACCTGCCCGCACTTGCATCGCTTGCCAAAGCCTGCGCCTCCGATGCATACATGCATACTGCAGCGAGCTGTATCCAGATTCACGGCGGCATCGGCTTTACCTGGGAGAACGACACACATTTATGGTTCAAAAGAGCCAAGAGTTCCGAAGTTTTCCTGGGCGATCCCAGCTATCACCGGGAGCTACTCATGCAGAACCGGGAGCTGTGAGCATGGCCGAATCCAACAACATGTCCAACTACGATGAAGCGTCACTGAGGGCTGAGGTAACCGCCTGGCTCGCAGCAAACTGGGATCCGCAACTCAGCCTCATCGACTGGCGCACCCGTCTCACCGAATCCGGCTGGGCCATGCCGCAATGGCCGGCGCAATGGTATGGCAAAGGCGTCTCAGCTCAGCTTGCCGCAGTGGTCGCTGAGGAATTCGCTGCGGTGAATGCACTGGGCGTCGCAAGCGGTGGCCCGGGTCGACTCGCGGCGGTGACGATCCTCGAGCATGGCAGCGATGCGCAAAAAGCACAGTACCTGCAGCGAATACTCACCGGCGAAGATGCCTGGTGTCAGTTGTTCAGTGAACCCGGCAGCGGTTCCGATCTGGCGGGATCGACGACGCGCGCCGATTTTGACGGCAGCCAGTGGCTCATCAACGGCCAGAAGGTCTGGACAACGAGCGCGCATCACGCGACGTACGGCCTGCTGGTCGCTCGGACCGATTGGGATGTGCCGAAACATCAGGGGCTTTCCTACTTCGTTCTCGATATGCAACAACCCGGTGTCGAGGTTCATCAGCTCAGGCAGATGAACGGCCATGCATCGTTCAACGAGGTCTTCTTTACCGATGCCCGGATAGCGGCGGATCAGGTTCTGTCGAAGGTCGGCAACGGCTGGCAGGTTGCCTTGACGACTCTGGCACACGAACGGCGGCTTGCCGACGTGCTCAGAGCGACGGCCGCCAGGTCGAAACTCGAAGGTCCTATCTATGAAGAAGAGCGCGCGGAAACAGCGATCGTCATGGAGCCTTATCAGTGGTACCCGCAGCGGGCAGGTCGGGTGGACCTGGTTGGCGCGCGGGCAAAGAGCACGGGTGCAATCAACGACCCGGCCATTCGCCAGGAAATCGCCAAACTGCTGATCATGTCGCAAACGGCCGAATGGACCGCGCGTCGGGCACGCGCCGCGCAGGAACATGGCAGGCCACAGGGACCCGAGGGTTCACTGGGGAAACTTGCGTCAAGTAATGTGGCAAGGGCAGCATCTCACGTCCACACGCTCATCAGCGGCGCCGATGCCATGCTGACCGGCTCGGACAGCCCGCTCGACGGAATCATCGCGGAAATCCTGGTCTCGGTGCCTGCGATTTCAATCGCGGGTGGCACCGACGAGATTCAACGCAACATCATTGCCGAGCGTGTGCTCGGAATGGCCAAGGAACCCAGGGCGGATACCGGCCCATTCCGCGACGTACCCAAAAACACTGTCTAGTACCGCACAGATCGGTGAATTCAGGGGCTCAGCGGTTGGCTGCTTGAGCGGTAGTTGACATTCCCTGGCGGCAAAATCCATAGAATCTCACTGATTTCAACGAAAAATGGAAAAACTATGGATATTCGAGTCTGGTCAATGG
>JAPUKZ010000398.1 GCA_027295405.1 Gammaproteobacteria bacterium | reverse complement strand
CCACCGCGCGCAGCAGTTGGTCGATCGCTTCACGTTCGGGGTCGACGGCGCAGGTGAGCCAGACGGCCAGCCTCGGTGTTGGCCGGTCCGCCTTTTCGGCGGCTTCTTCCATTTGGCTACGCAGGCGCGCCAGGCTCTGGGGCGTTACCATATTCAACAGCATTCGGTCTGAGTGGCGCGCAGCAGCCCGTACGGCGGCGGGGCCAAATGCCGCAACAGTCAGGGAGCTTTTAGGTGCATCCAGGCGCAGGCGGTAACCTTTGCAGCTAGCCAGTTCACCCTCGAAGGTTACTTTATCGCCATCCAGTAAACCGCGCACGATCTGGGCGGTTTCAGCCAGGTGGCTGGCGGTGCGCTTACGTTCCTGCCCGTGCCACTCTTCCACCACAACCACGCTGGATGCCCCCAGGGCCAGGTTGGTCTGGCGCCCGGTTAAATCGGCTACCGAGGCAATGCCCATTGCCATGGTCATCGGCGAACGCACTGATACGGCGAGGGGGCCAAGGGTGAGAGCAATCTGCTCAGTATTGCAGCCCACAGCAGTGGCAAAGGCAAAGGCGTCATAGGTGGCCATTTCGCCAATCCACAGTTCCGTGAAACCGAGGCGATCGGCATTGATGGCGATTTCCAGGTTTTCGGCGGCGGGCCGATCCTGCCACAGAGGGGTAACTACGCTGAGTTTCATGTCATTGATCCACATTCAGTGCTGAGCTCGAAGCGCCATTATAATAAAATAGTCTTATTACGCAAGTTAAAGGGAATGCTACTTTGCAAGTACCAGCGCGATTTTGCGGCCGGTGACCGCTTGTCTGGGAAGCTCTCATCATCTACACGGAGGCGGCCGTCTGCGCCTACCCGGATGAGCGCCTGGGTGAGAAAATCTGCGCCTGCCTGGTGATGCGACCGGACACTCCCCTGCTGGAACTTGCCGCATTGCAGTCCTACTTTCTGGAACTGGGTTTCGCCAGGTTCAAATTGCCCGAACGGGTGCAGGCCTTTGCGCAACTACCCCGCAACTCCCTGGGCAAGGTGCAGCGGTTTGTCCTGCAAGAAGCCGTCACACCTACAATTGAGAGCGAGGAATCGACTTCATGAGCACTTCAGCTGATATTTTTATCCTGGGGGGCAGCCAGATCGATTTCGCCCGCAACTGGCAGCGCGAGGGCCTGGAAATATTCGAGATGTTTGCGGATTCCCTGCGTGAGGCGGTGGCCAATGGTAACGCCGGGGCGGGCAGTGAGCTGCTTATCGATCGCACTGGATATATCTAACTACTTGTAAATAAAAAGTTTTTAAAGGTTTCATAAAAGTACTTATTTACTTGCATAAAAGAACTTTATACCTATAATGGATTGAAGTGATGTTATCGGGCGAGGCGGCCCAGACTCAGGAGAGACCTCATGACACTGGCGAATACCCTCATGGAATACCCCTCCGTCGAGCATTGCCTTGGCGGCGTCACCCACTTCGAAGACACCCCCCAGTGGATTTACAACCTGGACAATCCCTATTTGCACGGTGTGTACGCGCCCACACTGAATGAAATGAGTGTGGACGCGCTGGCGGTGACGGGTGAGTTACCTGCGGACCTGGTGGGCGGTTACTTCCGCAATGGGCCCAATCCGGTGCACCAGTCTAAAAACCGCCACCACCCCTTTGACGGGGACGGCATGGTGCACGGTGTGTATTTCCGCGATGGCAAGGCCAGCTACCGCAATCGCTATGTGCAGACAGAAGCGATGGCGCGGGAACGGACGGATGGCAGATCAGTGTCCCCGGGAGTGATGGGTCCCTTTGACTACAGCATCTCCCAGTTCGGCATCAAGGATACCTCCAATACGGATGTGTTCTGGTACGCGGGCGATATCATGTCGCTGTGGTACAACGCCGGCCACCCCTACCGACTGGACAGCAAGACGCTCGAGACCAGGGGCCACTACCAGCTTGAGGGCCGGGACCAACTGCGACTGTCAGCCCATTCCAAGGTGGACTGGAGCACCGGCGAGTTACTGTTTTTCGACTACGGTGACGAGCCGCCTTTCATGACCTACGGGGTAGCGGATGCCAATGGCAAGCTGCAGCATGAAGTGGCGATTGACCTGCCCGGCCCGCGCCTGCCCCACGATATTGGCTTTACCACCCATTACGCCATCCTCCACGACCTGCCCTTCTTTCATGATATGGAGGTGCTGCGCAGGCACAAGCAGCGGGTACTGACCTTCCACACCCATATCCCCACCCGCTTTGGTATTATCCCCCGCCGCGGCCAGGGCACGGATGTGCGCTGGTTCGAATGCCAGCCCTGCTACATTCTGCATGTGAGCAATTGCTGGGAAGAAGGCGACTGGGTGGTGATGGATGGCTGTCGTTCTCTCAACCCCATGCCGCACGCCCAGCCCGGCGAGGGTGAATTGGCGTCCATGCTGGCGTATATGCGGTTGGAAGCCAACGCCTACCGCTGGCGCTTCAATATGAAGACCGGTGAGGTGCGCGAGGGCGACATCGACGATCTCAACACAGAGTTCAACAAGTCCAATCCGATCTTCCATGGCGTGAAGAGCAAGTACTCCTACCACCAGCGCATTCCCCTGTTGCACGAGGGCGGCTACACCCTGCGCTTCAACGGCCTGGTGAAGTACAACAACGACACCGGCGCGCGCAAGCAATGGGACTACGGCCCGGGCGTTTGCGGCAGTGAAGCAGTGTTCGCACCCAAGCTTGGCGCCGATCGAAATTCCGTGGAAGACGATGGCTACGTCATCACCCTGGTGACCGACAGCAAGACCTGGAAGTCAGACTGCCTGGTGTTCGATGCCACCGATATTGAGCAAGGCCCGGTAGCGCGAGTGCGTATGCCGCACCGGGTACCCTTTGGCTTCCATGCCGCCTGGGCCCGCGGTGAAGACCTATACGGGTGAAAAAATAGGGGACGTAGCACGGGTTTCTCCGACCAGCACCGCGAAATAATTCGCTCGCTTAACGCCGCCCGCTTTTTGAACCTGGATCAGGGCAATTCCATGCAGGCCACTGCCTAACCAAAGGGGACAGTACAGTTCAGTTTGCCCTGATCATGCTTTTCTTGAGGTAGTCCGCCAATTGCCGAAACCGGGTTTCGGCGTCGTAATCTTCCCGGTGCAACCAGTTGAGGGTAATGGCGTTGCTCATGCCGACCGTCATCTCGGCGCAAAAAGCCGGCGTTAAATGTGGTTGCAGCTGCTGGCGCTGAATTTCGAACAAGCGCTGGTAACAGTCGTTCATCAGTGTCAGTTGGCCCGCACCCTGGCTGGGGTTTACCGACAGGTTTCCCACCATATAGTCGACCAACTCCCGCTCCAGCAAACCCGCATTGCGGTTTCGCTCAGCCAATTCCGTGAAGATGAAGTCCAACTGAGCGCCGAGATCACGCCCGCTGGCCAGGGCTTCGGTCACGGTATTCTCAAGGCGCGCCAGTAGTCTGGACTGGCAGATGTCGATCAACAGTTCATGCTTGGAACTGTAATAGTTGTAGAAGGTTTTCTTGGCGATATCAGCACAGTCACAGATGGCGTCGATGGTTGTACCTTCGATACCATGACGACTAACCAGACTCAGGGTTTCCTCGCAAATGCTCTCCCGCACCGCTAGCTTCTTACGCTCCCGGCGCCCCAACTCGACTACCGCCAATACCCCACTCCTGGCCAGTGCAGGCGGTCACAAATCAACTCACCCGCGATAAGGTCAGTGCTACTGCCGCGCCATCAGCCTCAAAATAGTAACTCGATGCTAAATGTACACTACGGTATACTTATTTGCAAGTCGGTGGCGAGCCGTAGGAAGGTCGGCATCGCTGAGTCTCTGCGCCAGTTGCCTGCCCCGCTGGGTAGACTCAACCACCCCCGGCATCAGCTGGTTCATCCCGGTGAGGAAGGCTGTTGCCTGGCCCTGTGCATCGAAAAGCGGCTGACCCGGGGACTGTCCAGGTCAATGCTCAAGGCCGGCATTTGCAGTGGCTGACCACTTTCTACTGCCTTCAGCGGCGATGACGTTAAAAGGCTGCCGCCGGATATTGACAGGTATATAAGGAACGCTCCAGGTATCGCCCTCGAGCAGCAGGTTCTCGCCTGGCTCAAAGCCCAACAGGGCTACAAACAGATATTGCGACCTTGCCGCATCCTTGCTGAGTACGATCGGGTAGTAGGGTATCAGACTGCGAAATTCCAGCGGAACCACTTCTACCACGCGCTTGTTGTCGCCCAGCGCAGCGGTGTGCGCCGTGCGCACGCGGGTGCCCTGCATGGACTTGTCGACCAGTACATTGTGCGTCATTCCAAACCTGATGAGAGCGCTATTGGCAGTGATTCTGGTCAGCAATCAAGCGCAAGCCGGCCGCTGCAAGTGCTGCATAGCGCTGTACCCTGAAAATCGACAACCGGCATTGACTGCGCTGGCTCCTGAAATACCCATCCACCATTGATCGGTGAAAAACTGACCACCATTCTGTGACCCAGCCAACAAATACCACTTAATTCGTAAATTAGCGCTAACGTTTCTGGTAGCGTCTTGTCATAATAGAAACAGGAGGTACGCATGACGATCTTCAGCCAGTATCAGGAACGATTCGATTCCCTACAGGTGGAGGAGTACAGTCTCAAGGAGTACTTTGAACTGTGCAAGGAAGACCCTTCCGCCTACGCCAGTGCCGCCGAGCGTATGCTCCTCGGGATCGGCGAACGAAAACTTGTCGACACCTCGAAAGACCCCCGCCTCAGTCGCATTTTTTCCAACAAAGTCATTAAACAGTACGATGCCTTCGCCGAAATGTATGGCATGGAAGAGTGTATCGAGAATATTGTCAGCTTCTTCCGCCACGCGGCGCAGGGGCTGGAGGAGCGCAAGCAGATACTGTACCTGTTGGGGCCGGTGGGCGGCGGCAAGTCGTCACTGGCGGAAACTCTGAAGGCCATGATGGAGAAACACGCCATCTATGTGATCAAGGATTCACCCATTTTCGAATCGCCACTGGGTCTGTTCAATGTCGGAGAAGACGGAAAAATCCTCGAAGAAGAATACGGCATACCGCAACGCTACCTGAAGACGGTGATGTCACCCTGGGCAGCGAAGCGACTCACGGAATTCAACGGCGACATCACCCAGTTCCGGGTGCAAAAGATTTACCCCTCGGTCCTGAACCAGATTGCCATCTCCAAGACCGAGCCCGGCGATGAAAACAACCAGGATATCTCCACCCTGGTGGGCAAGGTGGACATTCGCGCACTGGAAAACTACTCCCAGCATGACCCCGACGCCTACAGCTACTCCGGCGGCCTGTGCTGCGCCAACCAGGGCATGATGGAATTTGTGGAGATGTTCAAGGCCCCGATCAAGGTCCTGCACCCGCTGCTCTCCGCCACCCAGGAAGGAGCCTATAACGGCACTGAGAATATCGGAGCCATTCCTTTCACCGGCATCGTGCTGGCCCACTCCAACGAAGCGGAGTGGCAGACTTTCCGCAACAACCGTAACAATGAAGCCTTCATTGACCGGGTCTACATCGTCAAGGTGCCCTACTGCCTGCGCGTCAGTGAAGAGATCAAGATCTACAAAAAACTGTTGACCAACAGCTCCCTGTCCGAGGCGCCCTGTGCCCCGGATACGCTTGCCATACTGGCCCAGTTCACCGTGTTATCGCGGCTCAAGGAACCGGAGAATTCCAGCATCTATTCGAAGATGCGGATTTACGACGGCGAGAACCTGAAGGACCGCGACCCCAAGGCCAAGTCCCTGCAGGAGTACCGCGATAACGCTGGCGTTGATGAAGGCATGAACGGCCTCTCCACCCGCTTCGCTTTCAAAGTGCTGTCCAAAGTGTTCAACTTCGATTCCACAGAAGTGGCCGCCAACCCGGTGCACCTGCTGTATGTACTGGAAAACCAGATCGAGCAGGAGCAATTCCCATCAGAACTACACGACAGCTACATTAACTTCATCAAGGAATTCGTTGCCCCCAACTATATCGAGTTTATCGGCAAGGAGATCCAGACCGCCTACCTGGAGTCCTACGGTGAGTACGGGCAGAACCTGTTCGATCGCTACGTCACCTACGCCGATTTCTGGGTGCAGGACCAGGAGTACCGCGACCCGGAAACCGGCGAAATACTCGACCGCTCTTCGCTCAGCGATGAACTGGAGAAGATTGAAAAACCGGCGGGTATCAGCAATCCCAAGGACTTCCGCAGCGAGATCGTGAATTTTGTGCTGCGGGCTCGCGCCAATAACGAAGGCAACAACCCGGCCTGGACCAGCTATGAAAAATTGCGTTCGGTCATTGAGAAGAAGATGTTCGCCAGCACCGAAGATTTGCTGCCGGTGATCTCCTTCAACGCCAAGGCCTCAAACGAAGACCAACAGAAGCACAAGGACTTCCTGCAACGCATGATCGGCCACGGTTATACCGAGAAGCAGGTACGGTTGTTATCCGAGTGGTACCTGCGGGTAAGGAAATCCCAGTGAGGCTAGGGGCGAGGTAAAGGGTGACCTGATGACATTCTTCATTGACCGCAGGGAGAATCCCAAGAACAAAAGTGCGGTCAATCGCCAGCGTTTTCTGCGCCGTTATCGCAAGCAGATTCGCGAGTCGATCAGACAAAGGCTCGACAACCGCAGCATTACCAATACCGAACATGGTGAAAAAGTCAGCATTCCCGCCCGCGACACAGCGGAACCCTTCTTTCATCACGGCTCCGGTGGCCGCCACACTCACGTACTGCCAGGCAACAAGGAGTTCACCCCCGGTGACAAACTGGCCCGCCCCAAGGGGGGCGGCGGTGGTGCCGGCGAGGGCGAAGCCAGCGACCAGGGCGAGGGTATAGACGAATTTGTGTTCGAACTCAGCCGCAATGAATTCCTGGACTTTCTATTCGAGGATATGGAGCTGCCCAACCTGACCAAGCGGGAGCTGATCGGCAGCGATGAAGTGAAAAAAGTACGTGCCGGGTACAGCACTGACGGGGCCCCTGGCAATATCAGTATCACCCGATCCATGCGCACCGCCACCTCCCGTCGCATCGCCCTGGGCGCAGGTAAAAGACGTGAACTGCACAAGCTGGAAGCAGAACTGGCGGAACTCAGAAACCAACCCACCGCTTCCATGGACACCAAAGCGGAAGAACTCGAGTTGCGCATTGATGAACTGCGTTCTCGCTTGTCCCGCATACCGTTTCTGGATGATATCGATATTCGCTACCACCGCCAGGTGAACGAACCCGTGCCCACCTCCAAGGCAGTCATGTTTTGCCTGATGGACGTGTCCGGTTCCATGGACCAGAACACCAAGAGTCTGGCCAAGCGTTTTTTTATCCTGTTATACCTGTTCCTGGAGCGCCACTACGAACGCACCGAGGTGGTGTACATACGCCACCACACCCGCGCTGAGGAGGTTGACGAGGAAGAGTTTTTCTACTCACGCGAGACCGGCGGCACCGTCGTGTCCAGCGCCCTGGAGCTGATGCGCCAGATCATCAATGAGCGCTATCCCACCTCCGAGTGGAATATCTACGGCTCCCAGGCCTCTGACGGCGACAACTGGCCCGACGATACACAGCGCTGTAACCAGCTGTTGGACCAGATATTGCCACTGGTGCAGTACTACGCCTACATTGAGATCAGTGAGCACAGCCCCAAGGCGCTGTGGAAAACCTACGAGCCGATTCAGCAATCCTACCCCGACGTCTTTGCCATGCAGAACATTACCGGGGCGGGGGATATTTTCCCGGTATTCCAGGAACTGTTTCGCAAGGAGACGGCATGACTACCCCGCTGTCTGATGGTTCAGATTGGAGCTTTGAACTGCTGGAGGACTACCACCGGGAAATAGTGCGTATCGCCGAAAATTTCGAGCTGGACACCTACCGCAACCAGATCGAAATTATCAACTCTGAACAAATGCTCGACGCCTATGCCTCGGTCGGCATGCCTATTAATTATCACCACTGGTCTTACGGCAAGCACTTCATGCATAGCGAGCAGAATTATCGCCGCGGCCATATGGGGCTGGCCTACGAGATTGTGATCAACTCCAACCCCTGCATCTCCTACCTCATGGAAGAGAACACCATGACTATGCAGGCGCTGGTGATTGCCCACGCCTGCTATGGTCACAATTCCTTTTTCAAGGGCAATTACCTGTTCCAGACCTGGACCGATGCCGACTCCATCATTGAGTACCTGGTATTTGCCCGTAAGTACATCTCGGGCTGTGAAGAGCGCCACGGGGTGGCTGCTGTAGAGTCAGTGCTGGACAGTTGCCACGCGCTGATGAACCAGGGCGTAGACCGCTACAAGCGGCCCTCCCCCATCTCCATGCAGGAAGAACAGAAACGCCAGCACGACCGGGAGGAATACCTGCAGCAACAGGTCAACGACCTATGGCGCACCATCCCGGTCAGTAAGGCCGCGGACACGGAGAAGCCGGAGACTCTGTTCCCCTCGGAGCCGGAAGAAAACCTGCTCTACTTCTTCGAGAAACACTCGCCCCTGCTGGAGCCCTGGCAGCGCGAGGTGATTCGTATCGTCAGGAAGGTGGCGCGTTATCTGTACCCGCAGCGCCAGACCAAGGTGATGAACGAGGGCTGGGCCTGTTTCTGGCACTTTCATATTCTGCACCAGCTGTACCTGGACGGCCTCGTCACCGACGGTTTCATGCTGGAATTCCTGCAGCATCACACCAATGTGATGTACCAGCCGGACTTCGATTCGCCCTACTATAACGGCGTTAACCCCTACACCCTCGGCTTCGGCATGATGCAGGACCTGAAGCGTGTTTGTGAGGCACCGACCAAGGAGGATCACGAGTGGTTCCCCGACATCGCCGGCAGCCCCTGGCGGGAAACACTGGATTTCGCGATGAAAAATTTCAAGGACGAGAGCTTCATATTGCAGTTCCTGTCGCCCAAGCTGATCCGCGATCTCCGGCTGTTCTGCGTGGTGGATGATGCCAAAAAGGAGTACCTGGAGGTTTCCTGTATTCACAACGATGACGGTTACCAGGCGGTGCGCGAATCCCTTTCGCAAACGCATAACCTCAGTAATATTGAACCCAATATTGAGGTGTACAAGGTCGACACCCAGAGTGACCGCACCCTGCACCTGCGCCACGAGCGCCACGAGCACCGCCCGCTGGACGATAATTCCACCGTGGAAATGTTAAAACACGTGCGCCGCCTGTGGGGTTTCAATGTGCAGTTGGACAGCTACGGCGACGAGAAGGTGAAAAAATCCTACCATTGCGACGAGGATGATGTGGGCGCCGAGGAAGCCGAGGAAAAGGAAGCAGCAGAAGCCTAGGCCTGCAATGCCTCCAGTGAACGGGCCAGCACCAGGATTCTGTGGGCGTCCTCCACGTGCATGGTTTCCACCAGTTTCCCATCCAGCACCGCCACGCCCTTGCCCTCAGCCAGCGCCGCCTGCCAGACATCAATAACCCGCCGCGCGTGTTCCACCTGCTCCGCCTGCAAACCGTAAACCTCATTAGCGGCTTCGATCTGGCTGGGGTGTATCAGGGTCTTGCCGTCAAACCCCAGGGCCTTACCGTGCTCGCAATCGGCCCGAAAGGCCTCAGCGTCCTGGAGTTTCAGGAATACCGAGTCGAGAATCACAATGCCCGCCATCCGCGCCGCATTGACACAGCGCGACAACGCGAACAGCAGGCCCAGACGATCGGCCCGGTGGGGAACACGCAGTTCATTAGCCAGATCGGTGGTTCCCATCAACAGGGCCTGCAATCGACCACCCGAGGTGGCAATGGCCTCGACATTGGCGACCCCCTGCGGGGTTTCGATCATGCCCCATAGGGTCAACTCATCCGGCGCGCCACCGTCGGCGAGTCGTTCGGAACAACGCTGTAGCTGTTCCACAGAATCAATTTTCGGCAGGCAGATGGTCCCGATACCGGATAGCGCCAGGGCCTTCAGATCATCCTCACCCCAGGGGCTGTCGATGCTGTTGGCCCGCACCACCAGCTTGCGGGCACCATAACCGCCGGCCTGGATCTGCGCCAACACCTGTTCGCGTGCCACAACCTTGGCAGCCGGCGCCACCGCATCTTCAAGATCGAAAACCACCGCATCGCAGGGCAAGTCCCGGGCCTTGTCCATGGCGCGCTGGTT
>JAPUKZ010000397.1 GCA_027295405.1 Gammaproteobacteria bacterium | reverse complement strand
TGCCCTCGGGTGTCCAGTCCGTGCTTTCGCTCGATATCCAGCCAGCGGGAAAAGCGGGTTCGCTTGATTTCTAGCCAGCTGGGAAAGTGAGGTCGCTCGATATCTGATGGGCCTGCGAGGACTTGCTAGTCCTACCGGGGTTATAATTTGGCCCATAACAAGAAATCAGGATCGTGCGAGTGAACTACAAGTTTCTGGACCAGCGTCATCTGGTGCCGCTGCTTATTGCGGTGTTCCTGTTGTCCGGTTTCTCCGGGCTGATATACCAATCTATCTGGACCCATTACCTGAAACTGTTCCTGGGTCATGCCGCTTATGCCCAGTCCCTGGTATTGGCGACTTTTATGGGTGGTCTGGCGGCGGGTTCCTGGTGGGCCGCGCGCCTCACCCGTGGATCACGTCAATTGCTGCTCTGGTACGCGCTGGCTGAAGCGGCCGTGGGGCTGTACGCCCTGGTTTTCCACCAGGCCTTCGTGCAGATGGTGGACTTCGTATTCGCCGGTTTGCTCCCCGGGATGGAATCTGTGCTCGCTGCCCAGTTAGTAAAATGGAGCCTGGCCCTGGCGCTGATCATGCCGCCTTCCATTCTGCTGGGAACGACATTCCCGCTGATGGCCGAGGGTCTTATCCGGCGCCGACCGGAGCAGCGCGGACATTTGTTAGGTCTGCTGTATTTCAGCAACAGTCTGGGCGCAGCAGTGGGGGTATTGACCAGCGGCTTCCTCTTGATTCGCTGGCTTGGTCTCGAAGCCACGGTGTTCACTGCCGGTATCCTGAACCTGTTGGTAGCCGCCATTGTGCTGCTGGCTATCTTTTGCAGTAAGGCGCGTGAGCAGCCCATTGCCGTCGAATCTGGCTCTGGCCTGATTGCGGTTTCCCACAAGCGGGTACAGCTGCTGTTACTCGGCTGTGCGGGGCTCACCGGTCTGGCCTCATTTATCTACGAGCTGACCTGGATTCGCATGCTGAATATGGTGCTGGGCAGCGCCACCCACTCCTTCGAGTTGATGTTGGCGAGTTTCCTACTGGGCCTGGCTTTGGGTGGCTGGTGGATTCGTCGCCGCATTGATGGGCTTGAGAACCCCCTGCGACGTCTGGCCTGGATACAGTTGTTAATGGGCTTGTTTGCTGCCGCCACGGTGGTCCTGTACAACCAGCTGTTCGATTTGATGGCCCTGCTGATGACCGGCCTCGCCAAAACTGTGGAAGGCTACGTACTATTCAAGTTGGGCAGTATGGGCCTGGCCATGCTGGTGATGTTACCCGCGACACTCTGCGCCGGGATGACATTGCCGCTGATTACAGCCAGCCTGTCCGGGTATGGCTATGACGAGCGCGCTGTCGGTCATGTCTATGCGGTGAATACCCTGGGAGCGATCCTCGGGGTCATTGTCACCGCCGGCGTTCTCATACCTGTGCTTGGTTTACGTCTGACCTTGCTTTCCGGCGCGGCAATTGACGTGGTACTCGCGGTATGCCTGGTGGGGGCCGCTGCTACCGGCCTGGCAGGGCGCTGGCCCTTGGGATTCGCCCTGGCTGGCGTGCTTGGACTGGGTCTGATATTACAGCTGTTTTCTTTTGATGCCGGCAAAATGTCCTCCAGCGTGTTTCGCAAGGGTCGCGTGGCATCGCAGCAGACAGAGGTGCTTTTCCACCGCGATGGCCGCAGTGCCACGGTGGCGGTGCGGTCCAGCGCGGACGATATGCTGTCGATCGCCACTAACGGCAAGGCGGACGCCGCTATGCTGCCATTGGATTCCACAGCCACCGGGGATGAACACACCATGATCATGCTGGGCGTCCTGAGCATGGCGCTGCAGCCGGCGGCGAAGGATGTGGCTGTTATCGGCTTTGGTTCCGGCCTCACTACCCACACCCTGCTGGGTAATCCACAGTTACAGCGGGTGGATACCATCGAAATCGAACCCGCCATGGTGGAAGGAGCCCGCTATTTTGGCGCGCGGGTAGAGCGGGCGTTTGCGGATCCCCGCAGCAAAATATTCTTTGAGGATGCCAGAACCTACTTCAGCACCCGGCGGCGTCACTATGATCTCATCATCTCTGAGCCATCCAACCCCTGGGTCAGCGGGGTTGCCGGCCTGTTTTCTCATGAACATTACCAGCGAATTAAGAGGCACCTGAAACCGGGTGGAGTCTACGTACAGTGGTTGCAGTTGTACGAATTCAACGTTTCGCTGGCGGCGAGTGTGCTGAAGGCATTTTCCAGGAATTTCAGCGACTATGTGGTCTACCAGGGCGGTGGCGGTGATTTGCTTATTGCTGGCGTTGCTGAGGGGCAGTTGGGAGCCATGCAAGCCGGTTTTTTGAAAGAGGCTGATCTGAGAGGTGATCTGGACAGGATCGGGATAAAAACTCTGGCAGACATTGCCGCTCGCCTGGTCGCAAGCAAGGCATTGCTGGCCCCGTTCCTGGCCGCCAACCCCACGCCGGCAAACTCGGATTATTTCCCCTACCTGGACCAACATGCTGAACAGACCCGCTACCTCGATACCAACGCCAAGGAACTCCTGGATCTGAATCGAATCTGGTTGCTGACCAACAATCGGCGCCAGCGGGTGGTGCTGGGCCAGCATTCGGCGGGGAGAAAAACAGAATTGACCAAGAAGTTCCAGGATGCCCGGTTCCTGCAGACCATGTTCAAGGACAATCTGGAATTGCAGCGTTTTGGTGAGGCCAAACTGCCAATTGTGGCCTATGAAAGCGCTATCAGCGTCAGTCGATTGCTGTACCGCTGTAATCCGAGCATGGTGGAGAGGAGCTGGCTGGGAGACGCGGTCTGGCTGTCTGATATCACCTCCATCTACGGAGTACCGGGGCTGATCACCCCCTTTTGGCGGTCCCTGCTAGAGAACGAGTGCTTTGAGAGCCTTCCCGGGCATGTGCAGGCGGCCTTCCGCTTCTTCATGGCCGCATCCGAGCGCGATAATATGGAAATCCTGCGGGAGGGCGGGTTGACCATCGACTACAATTTTGATGTGCCCGGGTTCCGCAACTACCGGATTCTGCATATGTTGGCCGCCTTCCACCGCCTCAATCGCCCCATAGAGGCCGCCAAGTTTGTTTACAAGCTGAAAGACAAGGACGAACTCAGCCTGGAAGCCCGCGTTCTGGCTGCTTATCTGGTGGACCAGGCCCGGGAAATGAGTAGGCAAAAATCCGCGGGAAAAGGCTCCTCGCCCATGGTTCCGGGAGGTGGTCGCGCTCTCTGATCCAGTTTTTCCCCCCTGCGGTGTGCTGCCCCGCCGGGGGCGACTGCCAGCAGGCCTAAAAGTATCTGAAAAACTTAGCTTTTCGGGTTGACAGGGGGGTGGGTGGCTCATTAAAATTCGCCTTCCTTTTTCGGGGGCTCCTGCGCGTGTCCCTGGTTTTTATGTGTTTGTTATAGGAGTTCGAGCAAGTGCAAAATCAACGAATTCGCATTCGCCTGAAGGCCTTCGATCATCGCCTGATAGATTCATCTACCCAGGAGATCGTTGAGACAGCTCGCCGTACCGGGGCCCAGGTTCGCGGCCCGATTCCCCTGCCCACCCGCAAGGAGCGCTACACGGTACTGGTGTCACCGCACGTCAACAAGGACGCGCGTGATCAATACGAGATTCGCACCCATAAGCGACTCCTGGACATAGTAGACCCTACTGAGAAGACAGTAGACGCACTGATGAAATTGGATTTGGCAGCAGGTGTCGAAGTACAGATTAGTCTAGGTTAAAAAAATCCAGACCAACTCCCGGAAAAGTGGCACCCGGGGGTGTGTAACGCTCAAAAACTGAGCGGCCATAGAGGGTATAGCCCCGTACACTGAGAGGTTAGCAACATGACTATTGGCTTAGTCGGCCGTAAGTCCGGTATGACTCGCATTTTTACCGAAGACGGCGCATCAATTCCGGTAACTGTGATTGAGGTAGAACCCAATCGCGTTACCCAGATCAAAGAAACCGATAGCGATGGTTATCGGGCTATTCAGGTTACGGCGGGTTCCCGGCGCGCCAATCGCGTTAGCAAATCAGCAGTCGGCCACTTTTCCAAGGCGGGCGTAGCAGCGGGTCGCGGTTTGTGGGAATTCCGTCTCGGAGAAGCCGATGAGGCTCCCGAAGTCGGTGCCGAAATTACCGTGGAGATATTTGAAGCTGGCCAAAAGGTCGATGTTGCCGGCAAGTCCAAGGGCAAGGGCTTCCAGGGCGTAGTCAAGCGCTGGAATTTCGCTATGCAGGATGCGACTCACGGCAACTCGCTTTCGCACCGTGCCCCGGGTTCCATTGGCCAGTGCCAGACTCCGGGTCGCGTCTTCAAGGGTAAGAAAATGGCCGGCCACATGGGTGGTGAGAACGTGACCACCCAGGGTCTGGAAATCGTACGCGTAGACAGTGAGCGCAATTTGCTGCTCATCAAGGGAGCCGTCCCCGGCGCTCCGGGCGGAGACGTAGTTATTCGTCCCGCGGTCAAGGCATAAGGTTCAGGGGGGTCTCGACAGTGGAATTGAGTATTGTGAAGCCTGGTAATTCTGACGCTGGGAAAGTGTCGGTATCAGACGTTGCCTTCGCGCGTGAATATAATGAGGACCTGGTTCACCAGGTTGTTACCGCCTATCTGGCGGGTGCTCGTCAAGGTACGCGTGCACAGAAAAATCGTGCTGCAGTTCGCGGCGGTGGCAGGAAGCCCTGGCGTCAAAAGGGTACCGGTAGAGCTCGTGCGGGAACCATTCGTTCCCCCATTTGGCGATCTGGTGGTGTGACCTTTGCTGCGCAACCCCAGGATCACACACAGAAAGTCAATCGCAAGATGTACCGTGCGGCGCTGTGTACGATCATGTCGGAACTGGCTCGCCAGGATCGTCTGGTGGTGGTGGAAAGCCTGGAGGTAGGTGAGCCCAAGACCAAGTTGTTGGTCAAGCAACTGGCAGACTACGGGCTCGACAGTGTGTTGATAGTATCTGCAGAGGTGGGTGAAAACCTGTACCTGGCGGCGCGCAACTTGCACAAGGTCGATGTGCGCGATGTTGACGCAGTGGATCCGGTCAGCCTGCTCGCCTATGACAAGGTCATGGTGACAGTGGCGGCGGTGAAAAAGTTTGAGGAGATGTTGGGATGAACCCGGAGCGCGTATTTCAGGTGCTGTTAGGTCCGCACGTTTCCGAGAAGGCAGCGATAGTTGCAGACCTGAACAATCAGTACGTATTCAAGGTGGCTCTCGATGCCACCAAGCTGGAAGTAAAAAAGGCGGTGGAGCAGCTGTTCAAGGTCAAAGTTGACGCTGTGCAAACCTTGAAGGTGAAGGGCAAGGTCAAGCGTAACAAATACGGTTATTCCAGGCGCCCAAGCTGGAAGAAGGCCTACGTACGACTGGAGCAGGGTCAGGATATTGACTTTACAGTGGCTGAGTAAGGAGTCGGTTCAAGATGGCAATTGTAAAAAGAAAACCCACTTCCCCCGGTCGTCGCTTCGTCGTCAGCATCCTTGACAAGGAGCTGCACAAGGGTGCACCTCACAAGGCACTGCTGGAGAAGAAGTCTAAAAGTGGTGGTCGTAATAATAACGGTCGTATCACCACCCGTCATATCGGTGGTGGTCACAAGCAGCACTATCGGTTGATCGATTTCAAGCGCACCAAGGACGGAATTCCGGCCGAGGTTGAGCGTATTGAGTACGACCCCAACCGTACCGCACACATCGCCCTGTTGAAGTACGCAGATGGCGAGCGCCGCTACATCATCGCCCCGCGCGGTGTGAAAGCCGGTGCCAAAGTGCAATCCGGTGATATGGCGCCGATCAAGGTAGGTAACTGCCTGCCACTGCGCAACATCCCGGTGGGTAGCGTGGTGCACTGTGTAGAATTGAAGCCGGGCAAGGGTGCGCAACTGGCGCGCAGTGCCGGCGCATCGGTACAGTTGGTCGCGCGTGAAGGGCGGTACGCCACCCTGCGCCTACGCTCCAGTGAAATGCGCAAGGTCTTGTCTGATTGTCGCGCAACCATGGGCGAGGTCTCCAACAACGAGCACAGCCTGCGCAAGTTGGGTAAAGCCGGTGCTGCTCGCTGGCGTGGTGTTCGCCCGACCGTTCGCGGTGTGGCTATGAATCCGGTGGATCACCCGCATGGTGGTGGTGAAGGTCGTACCTCCGGTGGTCGTCACCCGGTATCGCCCTGGGGAACACCGACCAAAGGTTACAAGACTCGTAAGAACAAGCGGACTGACAAGCTGATTGTCCGTCGCCGTGGTAAGAAGTAAGGCCGGATAGAGTCCGGATAGCGACCGAATAGAGAGAGGAACAGATAGTGCCGCGTTCACTGAAGAAAGGTCCTTTTATTGACCTACACCTGATGAAGAAGGTCGAAGCCGCGATTGCGAGCAATGATCGTCGTCCGATCAAGACCTGGTCGCGTCGTTCCATGGTCTCCCCGGATATGGTGGGTTTGACTATTGCTGTACACAACGGTCGCCAGCACGTACCGGTATTGATCAACGAAAACATGGTTGGTCACAAGCTGGGTGAATTTGCTGCGACCCGCACGTTTCGCGGGCATGCGGCTGACAAGAGGGCGCGCTAGGCGCGCTCTTGAGAGAGAGGTTTAGTGATGGAAGTTGCAGCAAGATTAAAGGGTGCTCAGATCTCCGCCCAGAAAGCTCGTCTGGTAGCAGACCAGGTGCGCGGCAAGGGTGTGGAGGATGCTTTGGATGTGCTGGCGTTCAGCAATAAAAAAGCGGCGCAGATTATTAGAAAGATACTGGACTCGGCGATTGCCAATGCCGAGAACAATGAAGGTGCGGATGTAGATGAGTTGAAGGTATCCAGCATCTATGTAGATGAAGGAACGACGGTAAAACGTTTGCGTCCCCGGGCCAAAGGCCGTGCGGATCGAATTTTCAAGCGCAGCTGTCATATCACGATAAAAGTTGCAGACGGCGAAGGCTGAATTCAGGAGACGACCATATGGGTCAGAAAGTACATCCCATCGGCATGCGGTTAGGTATTGTTAAAGACCACTCTTCGGTCTGGTACGCAGATAACAGAAACTACGCCAGGAATCTGATTACGGATCTGGAAGTGCGCGACTACATCTTGAAGACGCTGGATCATGCCTCCGTCAGTCGAGTGGTAATCGAGCGTCCTGCGCAAACCGCCCGGATCACCATTCACACCGCCCGCCCCGGTATTGTCATCGGCAAGAAGGGTGAGGATGTGGATAAGCTGCGTCGCGTGCTCAGTAACAAGATGGGTGTGCCCGTGCACATCAACATTGAAGAGATCCGCAAGCCGGATCTGGATGCCAGGCTGGTGGCGCAGAACGTCGCGCAACAGCTGGAGCGCAGGGTAATGTTCCGCCGCGCTATGAAGCGGGTGGTACAGAACGCCATGCGCCAGGGCGCTGAAGGCATCAAGGTTCAGGTCAGCGGTCGTTTGGGTGGTGCCGAAATCGCCCGCACGGAATGGTACCGCGAAGGTCGTGTGCCGCTGCACACGTTACGTGCCGATATTGATTACGCCATTTACGAAGCCGCTACTACCTACGGCATCCTGGGCGTGAAGGTTTGGATCTTTAAAGGCGAAATTCTGGATGTTGAACAAGAACAGCCGGAAAGCAAAGCCAAGAAGACAGCTAAGTAAGGGTTACGCAGATGCTTCAACCAAAGCGTACAAAATTTCGCAAGATGCAAAAGGGCCGCAATCGTGGGCTGGCGCATCGTGGCAGCAAGGTGAGCTTCGGCGAATACGGTCTTAAGGCCATTAGTCGTGGTCGTATGACTGCTCGCCAGATTGAGGCTGCGCGGCGTGCCATGACCCGTCATATCAAGCGTGGTGGCAAGATCTGGATTCGGGTATTTCCCGACAAGCCAATCACTACCAAGCCGTTGGAAGTGCGTCAGGGCAAAGGTAAGGGGAACGTGGAATATTGGGTAGCGCAGATACAGCCTGGAAAAGTGCTTTACGAAGTACAGGGCGTATCTGAAGAGCTGGCGCGTGCGGCGTTCGCGCTGGCAGCGGCCAAGATTCCAGTACAGACAACGTTTGTTAAACGGTTGGTGATGTAATGAAAGCGAGTGAATTGCGTGACAAGTCTCTAGAAGACTTGAACAAGGATCTGCTGACCTTGCGTGAAGATCAGTTCAAGCTGCGCATGCAGAAGTCCACGGGCCAACTGGGCCAGAGTCATCTGCTCAAGCAGAATCAGCGCGATATCGCGCGGGTAAAGACTGTGCTCACTCAAAAGGCAGGTAGCGAATAATGTCAGGTAACGAAAGCAGTGCGCGCACGGTCACTGGTCGTGTGGTCAGCAACAAGATGGACAAGACGATTACCGTACTGGTCGAGCGGCGGGTCAAGCACCCGGTGTACGGCAAGTACCTGACTCGTTCATCCAAGATCCACGCTCATGACGAGAACAATGAGTGCCGCATCGGTGACAAGGTCACCGTTGGGTCAACCCGCCCGATTTCCAAGTCCAAGAGCTGGAAATTGTTGAAAATTGAAGAGACCGTCGCCCAGGTATAAGTGCTAAGAGGTTGGAGTAGAAGATGATTCAAACACAATCGTATTTGGATGTAGCTGATAACAGCGGCGCCCGACGGGTTATGTGCATCAAGGTGCTGGGCGGCTCCAAGCGTCGCTATGCGGGGGTCGGCGACCTGATCACGGTGACCGTCAAGGAAGCGATTCCTCGCGGCAAGGTCAAGAAGGGTCAGGTCATGAGGGCCGTTGTGGTGCGCACCAAGAAAGGCGTGCGTCGCCCCGATGGATCGCTGATCAAGTTCGACGACAACGCGGCGGTATTGTTGACTGCCCAGAATGCACCGGTCGGTACACGGATCTTTGGCCCGGTAACCCGCGAGCTGCGCGGCGAGCAATTTATGAAGATTATTTCTCTGGCGCCGGAACTGCTTTAGGCCGACTTTTTTGGCAGACACGGAGCAGAGAGAGGAAAGGACATGCTTAAAATCAAGCGCGATGACGAAGTGATTATCCTGGCTGGTAAGGATCGGGGTAAGCACGGCAAGGTTCAGAAGGTACTGGATAACAACAAGCTGTTGGTATCAGGTATCAACATGGTCAAGAAACACACCAAGCCTAACCCGCAGATGGGTGTGCCCGGTGGTATTGTTGAAAGGGAAGCCCCAATTCAGGTTTCCAATGTGGCGATTCTTAATCCAGACACTAACAAAGCTGATCGGGTGGGTTTCAAGGTAGATGGCGACAACAAGGTGCGCATCTACAAATCCAGCGGTGAGGCGATAGACGCTTAAGCGGACGTAAAGACAATGGCAACGCTGAAAGAAGTTTACACCAAGGATCTCGCATCCAGGCTGAAAGATGAACTGGGTCTCGAGAATGTAATGCAGGTACCTCGTATTTCCAAGATCACCCTGAACATGGGTGTGGGCGAAGCACTGGGCGATAAGAAAGTGCTGGAAAACGCCGCTGCTGATATGGAGAAGATTGCCGGGCAGAAGCCGATCATAACCAAGGCTCGCAGGTCCATCGCGGGGTTCAAGGTGCGCGAAGGCTGGCCGATAGGGTGCAAAGTCACCTTGCGCAATGAGCGTATGTACGAGTTTCTGGAGCGTTTGATCAGCATTGCAATACCACGTGTGCGTGACTTTCGGGGTATCAGCGCGAAGTCCTTCGACGGCCGCGGTAACTTTGCAATGGGCGTTACCGAGCAGATCATTTTCCCGGAGATCGATTATGATCAGGTAGACGCCCTGCGCGGACTGGATATCACAATTACCACCACAGCTCGCACGGATGATGAAGGGCGCGCATTGTTGCGTGCCTTCAACTTCCCGCTCAAGAGCCTGTGAAAGGCGGATACGAGAGGCTTTATTAATGGCTAAGAAATCGATGATTGCGCGCGAGAAAAAGCGGGAGCAAACGGTTGCAAAATTCGCAGCGAAGCGTGCTGAACTGAAGGCTGTTCTGAAAAGTACCGGTGCCAGCGATGAAGAAAAGTGGGATGCCCAGGTCAAGTTGCAGAAATTGCCGCGTGATGCCAGCCCCGTTCGCCAGCGGCGTCGTTGCCAGATTACCGGCCGCCCGCACGGCGTCTATCGCAAGTTTGGCCTGGGTCGCAACAAATTGCGCGAGGCTGCGATGCGCGGCGACGTACCCGGTCTGGTTAAGGCCAGTTGGTAACAGCCCGGAACTGATAGACAGCCCTGAGCCTATAGACAGCCCTGAGAGTATAGAAAGCAGCCCTGAGCTGAAGGAAAGAGTAAAGATTATGACTATGCAAGATCCCCTGGCCGACATGCTGACCCGCATCCGCAACGCGCAGATGGCGGGTAAAACCACGGTTGAGTTTCCAGCCTCCAAGCTGAAAGCGGCTGTTTGTGAGGTGTTGAAGGATGAAGGCTATATCAGTGACTTTGCAGCTGTGGAAGAGAGCGGCAAGCCCAGCTTGCGGGTTGCGCTGAAATATTTTGAAGGTAAGCCGGTTATCGCAGAGATAGGCCGTGTCAGCCGCCCCGGCCTGCGCAACTATTCCGGTAAGGACGACTTGCCGCAGGTTCGCGGTGGTCTGGGTGTGGCTATCGTATCCACCAGCAAAGGTGTCATGAGTGATCGCGCTGCTCGTGCTGCTGGTGTCGGTGGCGAAGTGCTTTGCACCGTATTCTAGGAATTGAAGAGATTTAAAGAGCGTTCACTATGTCCAGAATCGCAAACACTCCGATAAGTCTGCCAAGCGGTGTCGAGGTCAAGATCGACGGTCGTGGTCTGTCAGTTAAAGGCAGTAAAGGTACGCTTGAACTCACCCTCCATGACGGTGTCGAAGTCGAGCAGGGAGACAATGTATTGAAGTTCTCCGCCAGCAATAAGGAAGCCGTGGCCATGTCCGGCACCACTCGAGCGCTGGTAAACAACATGGTTGTGGGAGTGACAGACGGTTATGAGAAAAGGCTGCTGTTGAATGGCGTCGGTTATCGTGTTGCTGTATCCGGCAACAAGCTGAACCTGACCCTGGGTTTCTCTCATCCTGTGATATACGAGCTGCCGGAGGGTGTATCTGTGGAAACCCCGAGCCAGACAGAAATCGTCGTTAGGGGAATTGACAAACAGGCTGTAGGCCAGGCGGCGGCAGAGATCCGTGCATTCCGCCCGCCAGAGCCATACAAGGCCAAAGGTGTTCGTTACGCGGATGAGACCGTCCGTCGTAAGGACGCCAAGAAGAAGTAGGGTTAGGTTTATGAGCGCAAAAAATGATTCAAGACTGCGCCGCGCGCGCCGCGCACGCGCCGGCATGCGGGCGCAGGGCGTAAATCGCTTGAGTGTGCACCGTACTCCCAGGCATATATATGCACAGGTCCTGGCGCCCGCGGGTGATCGGGTCCTGGCCAGCGCTTCCACGCTTGATGGCAGTCTGCGCGGCGGGAAAACCGGAAATATTGAAGCTGCGGCGGAAGTTGGCAAGTTGGTTGCAGAGCGTGCCAAGGTGGCGGGAATTGATTGCGTGGCCTTTGATCGGGCTGGCTATAAATATCACGGTCGGGTCAAGGCGTTGGCTGAGGCTGCTCGTGAAAATGGACTGAAATTCTAGGGTTTAGCGTTATGGCGTACAACGATCGTAAAGAGAAAGACAACACCGAAGGCTTGCAAGAGAAGCTGGTTCAGGTAAACCGTGTAGCGAAAGTGGTCAAGGGTGGCCGCATATTCGGTTTTACCGCCCTCACGGTTGTCGGCGACGGTAACGGCAAGGTGGGATTTGGACGCGGTAAGGCGCGTGAAGTGCCAGTAGCCATACAGAAGGCGATGGAAAACGCCCGTCGTAATATGATCGAGGTGGAGCTGGATAATGGCACCATTCAGTACCCGATCAAGGCCAATCACGGCGCCTCCAAGATATATATGCAGCCGGCCTCAGAAGGTACCGGTGTGATCGCCGGTGGCGCGATGCGTGCGGTTCTGGAAATTGCAGGTGTACGCAACGTGCTGGCCAAATGCTACGGCTCTACCAACCCGGTAAACGTTGTTCGTGCGACCTTCAAGGGCTTGCAGGAAATGGTTTCACCGGAAGGTGTTGCCGCCAAGCGTGGTAAGACTGTCGAGGAAATTTTGACATAGATTTTTATATGGACTTTTTATATAGGCTTTTTATTTAGGATCAGGATTGGGATTGGTTTCATCATGGCTAAAGCAACTATCAAAGTCACGCAAATTCGCAGTACCAACGGACGCCTGAAGAACCACAAGGCGTGCATTGCGGGCCTGGGTTTGCGCCGCATCGGTCACACCGTGGAAGTGGAGGATACGCCCTCGGTGCGAGGGATGATTAACAAAGTGAATTACATGCTAAGGGTTGAGGAGTAAGCGCAATGAGTTCTGAAGGAATGCGGTTGAATACGCTCAGCTCTGCAACCGGCGCCAGAAGGGCGTCAAAGCGTGTCGGTCGCGGTATTGGCAGCGGCAACGGCAAGACCTGTGGTCGTGGTCACAAGGGCCAGAAAGCCCGCTCTGGTGGCAGCATCAAGCCCGGATTTGAGGGTGGTCAGATGCCGCTGCAGAAGCGCTTGCCAAAGTACGGATTCACTTCCCGTATTGCGCGCACTACGGCCCAGATCCGGCTGGCTGAATTGAACCTGGTCGAGGCAGAAATTATCGATCTGGACGCGCTGAAGAGCGCGGACCTGGTCAAGCAGGATATCCGGCGCGCACGGGTATTTCTTTCCGGCGAGCTGCAGAAGGCGGTCACTGTTAAAGGTTTGGGGGTTACCAAGGGAGCCCGTGAAGCGATAGAGCAGGCTGGCGGAAAGATCGAGGAATAAATGGCTAAACCGCAGCAGCCGGGTCTGAGTACCGCGGGACTGGGCGAGCTATTTGCTCGCCTTCGCTTTGTTCTGCTGGCGATAATTGTTTATCGCATCGGTACCCATATACCGGTACCGGGCATCGACCCGAATCAGGTTGCTGCACTGTTCAACCAGAACCAGGGAACTATTCTGGGTCTGGCGAACATGTTCAGTGGTGGTGCGCTAGAGCGCATGAGTATTCTGGCGCTGGGTATCATGCCCTATATATCGGCGTCGATCATCATGCAGCTGATGTCGGCGGTGACACCGCAGCTGGAGCAGTTGAAGAAGGAAGGCGAGTCTGGTCGTCGCAAGATCAGCCAGTATACGCGTTATTTGACGGTGGTTCTGGCATTAGTGCAGTCCACGGGTATGGCGGTTGGCATGGCCAATCAGGGTATGGCGTACAGTGTGTCCATACTGTTTTATGTGATTGCCATAGTGTCGCTAGTTACCGGAGCCGTGTTCATGATGTGGCTGGGCGAACAGATCACGGAAAAGGGTGTTGGCAACGGCATCTCGCTGTTGATTTTTGCTGGTATTGTTGCGGGTTTGCCGTCGGCGTTGGGGCAGTCGCTGGAATCGGCGCGCCAGGGCGAACTGAACATTCTGGTGCTGTTGGGCATACTGATGCTGGCAATAGCGGTGATCTACATGATCGTCTTTATTGAGCGAGGTCAGCGCCGGATCACGGTGAACTATGCCAAGCGCCAGCAGGGTCGCAGGCAATATCAGGCGCAGAGCAGCCATTTGCCGTTGAAGGTTAATATGTCCGGGGTCATACCGGCGATTTTTGCCAGTAGTATCCTGTTATTTCCCGCCTCGATTGCCCAGTGGTTTGGCAGTAGCGGTAGCGGTGGCGGCGGTTCAGAGTGGCTGCAGGAAATTGCCCTGGCCATTGGGCCGGGCCAGCCACTGAACATTTTGTTGTTCACGGTATTGATCGTGTTTTTCTGTTTCTTCTATACCGCGTTGATGTTCAACCCGGAGGAAGTGGCGGACAACCTGAAGCGCTCAGGCGCATTTGTACCGGGTATCAGGCCTGGCTTGCAGACCGCCAATTACATCGATGGCGTGCTGACGCGACTGACCGTTTTTGGTGCAGCGTATATCGCACTGGTGTGCCTGTTGCCGCAATTTTTGGTGGTTATGTGGAACGTACCATTTTATCTGGGCGGTACATCCCTGCTGATTGTGGTAGTCGTGGTGATGGATTTCATGGCCCAGGTACAGAGCCACTTGATGTCACAGCAGTACGATTCGGTCATGAAAAAGGCCAATTTGAAAGGTTATGGAGGATCCGGACGCGTCCGGTGATGGGAGAAGAAGTCATGAAAGTACGAGCTTCCGTAAAGAAGATGTGCAGGAATTGCAAGATCGTGCGCCGCAAGGGTGTGGTACGGGTTATCTGCAGTGCAGAACCCCGCCACAAGCAGCGCCAGGGCTAGGGCAATCGCCGAGATTTCCCAGTTGATTTTTTGGTTTCATATCGCTAGAATGCTGCGCCTTTCGCGCCGCCTCCCCGCTCCAGTGAGTAAGGGAAACGGGGCTGTTTGCCGTGTGCAAACGAGTCGTTGCTTGAAAGCGTTCGTAAATGGAGAGTTTTGATGGCTCGTATAGCCGGTGTCAATATACCAGATCACAAACATGCGATAGTGTCGCTGACCTACATCTACGGAGTGGGCCGCACCCAGGCGCAAGGTCTGTGCGCTGCGACGGGCGTCGAGCAGCACCGCAAGATCGGTGATCTGACCGAAGCGCAGTTGGATTCCCTGCGCACCGAGGTGAGCAAACTCACTGTGGAAGGTGACTTGCGCCGGGAAGTTGCCATGAATATCAAGCGTTTAATGGATCTGGGCTGCAATCGCGGCCTGCGTCACCGCCGGGGTCTGCCCCTGCGTGGCCAGCGTACCAAGACCAATGCTCGAACTCGCAAGGGTCCGCGCAAACCGATTCGCAGGTAGCTCGCTCTTTATAAAACCACTCGGGGCTTTTGCTCTGTAGGGAGTTTAGTGAGGCTAAGTCACCGGTTGTTAAAGAGACAAACAAAGCGAATCCTTTTTAGTGTAGCTACACCGCTGTGTAGTGATGATATTAAAGTAGGAAGATACTATGGCTAAGCCAGGTGCCAAAGGCACTCGTAAGAAGATCAACAAGACCGTCGTCGACGGGATCGCGCATATTCACGCGTCCTTTAATAATACCATTATCACGATTACCGACCGCCAGGGTAACACCCTGAGCTGGGCTACCGCCGGTGGTTCCGGATTCCGTGGTTCGCGCAAGAGCACGCCCTTTGCCGCCCAGGTGGCTGCAGAGCGTGCCGGTGAGGCAGCCAAGGAATACGGCTTACAGAACCTGGACGTGCAGGTCAAGGGTCCGGGCCCTGGTAGAGAATCTGCGGTGCGTGCCCTCAACGCCTGTGGTTACAAGATCAGCAATATTACTGACGTCACTCCAATTCCGCACAACGGATGTCGTCCTCCCAAAAAACGTCGCGTATAGAGCAGGCAGGACAAGACTATGGCTAGATATATTGGACCCAAGTGCAAACTCTCCCGCCGTGAAGGAACCGATCTGTTCCTGAAAAGCGGTGTGCGCGCGCTGGAAAGCAAGTGCAACATTGAGAATGCACCTGGTCAGCATGGTGCCCGTCGCGGCCGTCTCTCTGACTACGGCATTCAGTTGCGTGAGAAGCAAAAAGTTCGTCGTATTTACGGCGTGCTGGAAAAGCAGTTCCGGAACTACTACAAGGAAGCAGCCCGACAGCGTGGAGCTACAGGTGAAAATCTGTTGCGCCTGCTGGAGTCGCGTCTGGACAACGTGGTTTACCGTATGGGGTTTGGCTCCACTCGCGCCGAGTCGCGCCAGCTGGTGTCCCACCGTGCCATTCTGGTGAATGGCCAGAGTGTAAACATAGCCTCGTATCAGGTTAGCCCCGGTGATGTGATTTCTATTCGCGAGAAGGCCAAGAAGCAGTTGCGCGTGCAATCTGCACTAGCCTTGGCTGCCCAACGCGGCGAACCGGAGTGGATCGATGTGAACAACGACAAGTTGGAAGGTACCTTCAAGGCGTACCCGGAGCGTCAGGACCTGAGTTCCGAGATCAATGAAAACCTGATCGTCGAACTTTACTCCAAGTAATCTACAGCACAGACTAACGTATACACAGGTGCCCCCATGCAGACAGTAGTAAATGAATTTTTAACGCCGCGCGTTATCTCTGTAGACGCAGTGAACGATTCCAGAGCCCAGGTCACCCTGGAGCCCCTGGAGCGCGGCTTTGGCCATACCCTGGGCAATGCCCTGCGTCGTATCCTGCTCTCCTCCATGCCCGGCTGTGCCGTCACTGAAGTTGAAATTGATGGCGTGCTTCACGAGTACAGCGCGATTGAGGGTGTGCAGGAAGACGTGATCGAAATCCTGCTCAACCTGAAGGGTGTTGCCCTGATCATGCACGGCAAGGATACCGCAGAATTGAGCCTGAGCAAGAAAGGCCCCGGCGTGGTCACCGCGGGTGATATCCAGGTGGATCACGAGGTGGAAGTAAAAAACCCCGAGCACGTGGTGTGCCACCTCAATGGCAATTCCGAGATCAACATGAGACTTACGATTGCCCGTGGTCGTGGTTATTCGCCGGCTGACAGTCGCGAGAATCCTGATGAGGAAACCCGTTCCATCGGTCGGCTGCAGCTGGATGCTAGCTACAGCCCGGTTCACCGCGTGTCCTACGTGGTCGAGTCTGCGCGTGTAGAGCAGCGTACTGACCTGGACAAGCTGGTACTCGATCTCGAGACCAATGGCACCATCGATCCGGAAGAGGCGATCCGTCGCGCCGCTACCATCCTGCAGCAGCAGCTGGCGGTCTTTGTCGACCTTGAGAGCGAGAGACCGGAGGATGCACCGGAGGAAGAGGACGAAGTTGATCCAATTCTGTTGCGCCCGGTAGATGATCTCGAGTTGACCGTGCGCTCGGCTAACTGCCTGAAGGCGGAAAATATTTACTATATCGGAGATCTGGTACAGCGCACCGAAGTGGAGCTGCTGAAAACCCCCAACCTGGGTAAAAAGTCTCTGACTGAAATCAAGGATGTCCTGGCATCCCGCGGCTTGTCCCTGGGTATGCGCCTGGATAACTGGCCGCCGGCCAGCCTTAAAAATGATGACCGGGTGCTGAGCGTTTAGGATTATTCCAGACCCTGCAAGACTCCCTGTCAACCAGACTGTGTGCTGTGATAGCGCCGAAGTAAAGGATTGGAAAAATGCGTCATCGTCGAAGTGGACGTCAGTTAAACCGCAACAGCTCACACCGTAAGGCCATGTTTCGCAACATGACCACCTCGCTGGTGGAGCACGAGCTGATCAAGACAACTGTGCCCAAGGCCAAGGAATTGCGGCGTGTGGCGGAGCCGTTGATTACGCTGGCCAAGAAGGACAGCGTCGCCAATCGTCGCCTGGCTTTCGACCGTCTGCGTGACAAGGCTGCAGTGGGCAAATTGTTCACTGAGCTGGGTCCGCGCTACCAGGAACGCCCCGGCGGTTATATCCGTATCCTCAAGTGTGGCTACCGCACCGGCGACAAGGCCCCCATGGCCTACGTGGAGCTGGTGGATCGCCCGCAGCCGGAAGTGATGGAGGGCGATGAGGATTAAGTTCTGATCTTTTCTGCAAGAGCCGGGTGCGTCCCGGCTTTTTTGTGGGTATGGGCTTCGTAAGTTGGATGGTCGGGTCAGCGGAGTGTGAATAAGTGTAAAGCAACTTATCCACATCACCACTGACCCCACGAACGACTGCGGTGCTCTGACAGAGAGGTTCCCCGACCCGCTCGCCGCCCCACTAGCGAAAGATGCCTGTTATACTCGAGTCCCATGTCCGCAGATGCCAGCAACACAGTCGCCCTCGCCGTTGAACTTGATGGCACGCTGGTTCGCTCAGACCTGTTCCTTGAATCCATGCTCGCGCTGCTACGCCAGAATCCGTTCTCTGTTTTTTCCATGCTGCGGTGGTTGCTATCCGGAAGGGCGGTGCTGAAGCGGCGCATCTCGGAACGGGTAACGGTGGATCCGCAGGTGTTGCCCTATCTGGAGGAGGTGTTGCAGTACGTGCGCGCGGAGCAGGCCGCGGGCCGTCACACCGTGCTGGCGACGGGCTCGGATCAGCTGTTGGTACAGCCGGTGGCCGATTACCTGGGCTGTTTTGACGCGGTTATGGCCAGTGACGGGAAGCAAAATTGCAGCGGGCGCAGCAAGGAACGGCAATTGACTGCTGCCTATGGCGAGTCGGGATTTGACTACATTGGCAACAGCGTGGTTGATCTGCCCGTGTGGCGGGGCGCGCGTTTTGCATTGCTCGCAGCCCGCAGTGACCGCTGTAGCCGCCAGCTGCGGGAGCGGCTGCAACTGGAACGGGTATTTTACTACCCAGCGGCGGGTTGGCCCGACTGGGCGCGGCAATTACATCTGCGGTACTGGGTGGGCAATGTACTGGTTTTCGCGCCGCTGCTGCTCGGCCCCCGCAATCTTGAATTTCTAGCGTGGCTTGCCGGGTTGGCAGCATTCATGGCCTTCAACCTCTGTTCCAGCGGGGTTCTGCTGGGCGTTGATTTGCTGAATTTGTCGCTTGATCGCAGGCACCCGGTCAGATGCGCCGGACCATTGGCCGCCGGTCGAATATACCTGATCACAGCACTGCTGGTGGCGCCTCTATTGCTCCTTGGGGGCCTGCTGCTGGCACTGCCGTTGGCCCCGGCGTTTGCGCTGGTATTGGCGCTGTATAGTCTGATACTGGCTTGCGACGCCGTATGGGGCACAGCGCCATTACTCGCGTTGTCTGGTTTTGTGGTGCTGTGCGCTCTGCGACTGGTTGGCGGAGGCGCTGCGGCCAGCATTTCCCCGGACTATTGGCTGGCGGCCTTGCCGCTGTGATGCGTTCCTGGGGAGGATTGCCCGAACATCCGCAGCGTTCGCGCTCGCTGAACTGGCGTGATGAGCTGGCGGAATGCTGGGATGAGCCCACGCTCGCTGTTGGCGCCGGTCGCAGCTACGGCGATTGCGGATTGGCGGCCAGCGGTGAGGTACTGTGTACCACCGGCATGAATCGAATGCTGCAGTTTGATCAGAACAGCGGCGTGCTGCGCTGTGAAGCGGGCGTGAGCCTTGGAGATATCCTGCGGCACACGGTGCCGGCGGGGTGGATTTTGCCAGTACTACCAGGCACCCAATATGTGACGGTTGCCGGGGCAATCGCCAACGATGTGCACGGCAAGAACCACCATGGCTTTGGCACATTCGGGCGCCACGTTAAAAGCCTGTTGCTGCAGCGATCAGACCGTGAACTCATAGAGTGCTCCGCCGGGAATCGCAGCGAATGGTTCTCCGCCAGCATTGCCGGTTTGGGTTTGACCGGGGTTATTCTGCAGGCAGAATTGCAGCTGAAGCCGGTTGCTGGCGCCTGGCTGCAATGCGATACCGTGAGGTTTCGCGAATTGGCCGAATTTTTTGCGCTCAGCGAAGAATCTGACCAGAACTACGAATACACAGTGGCCTGGATCGATTGTTTACATGCCCGCAGCCGGGGAATTTTCTCGCGGGCCTGGCACATTGAGGACGCACGTCCTGCGCCTTTGAGAGAGCCGCGCTTCAGGGTGCCCTTTACGCCCCCCCTGTCCCCGGTTAACCGATTCACCTTGCGCGCCTTTAACAGTCTTTACTATCACCGGCAACGGCTGCGAGGTCACCCCGACACGATTCCTCTGGGTGATTGGTTTTTCCCTCTCGATAGCATCGGTAGCTGGAATCGGCTCTACGGCAGCCGGGGTTTTCGCCAATACCAGTGTGTGGTTCCTGCACCTGTGGTGAGGGATCTGCTGGCTATCATTCGCCGCTCTGCACAGGGCTCTTTCCTCGCGGTACTGAAAACCTTTGGCGACTTGCAATCGCCCGGGCTGATGTCTTTCCCGCGCCCGGGGGTGACTCTGGCGCTGGACTTTCCCTGGCGTGGCAGTGCAACCCTGGAGTTATTTGCGCAGCTGGATGCGGTGGTGGGCAGTAATGATGGAGCGATCTATCCAGCCAAGGATGCACATATGCAAGGTGCAGATTTTCGCCGCGCCTATCCCGCCTGGGAAACAGTGGAGAGGCTGCGCGACCCGCGGCTGAAATCGCTGCTGTGGCAGCGCGTTACCGAGGATAGTTAATGGCCAGGATACTCATTGTCGGCGCCACCTCCGCCATCGCCATTGCCAGCGCCAGGTTGTTCGCCGCGCGGGGTGACGATCTGGTGCTGGCAGCACGCAATGAAGAGCGGTTGGGCTCGCTGGCGGCGGATTTGAGAGTGCGCGGCGCCGGCGCGGTGGATACCGTTTCCTTTATGGCGCAACCGCAACAAGACTACCAGGGATTTGCCGGTAGAGTGTGGGATCAGGGCCTCGACTGCCTGTTGCTGGCGCATGGTTCACTGCGGTCGCAGGATCGCTGCCAGGACGATGTAACGGCGAGCCGGCGCGAATTTGAAGTCAACGCCCTGAGTACAATTTGCCTGCTGGCGGCATTCGCCGGGCGGTTTGCCGAGCAAGGCGCAGGCAACATGGTGGTGATATCCTCGGTAGCGGGTGATCGCGGGCGTCAGTCAAATTACCTGTATGGTTCCGCCAAGGCCGCCGTGTCCACCTACTGCCAGGGCCTGCGCAATCGAATGCACAGCAGCGGTGTCAGGGTCATCACCATCAAACCGGGTTTTGTGGATACCCCGATGACAGCAGGGTTTGAGAAAGGCCTACTGTGGACGCAACCGGAACAGATCGCCAGCGGTATCCTGCGCGCACTGGAACGCGGCAGCGACGTGGTTTATCTGCCCTGGTTCTGGCGTTATATCATGCTGGTTATCCGATTGATTCCGGAGCGCTGGTTCAAGCGGCTTTCTCTTTAGCGGCATCCAGTATCGGTTTCAAATA
Source organism: Gammaproteobacteria bacterium (assembly GCA_027295405.1). Lineage (GTDB taxonomy): Bacteria > Pseudomonadota > Gammaproteobacteria > Pseudomonadales > Halieaceae > JAPUKZ01. The sequence continues at coordinate 6,918 of JAPUKZ010000397.1, read as the reverse complement.
TTCGCCGGTGTGGGAGCCCTTGCTGGCGGCAACCTGTTCTGGCGTACCGGTGGCGATGATTTTGCCGCCGCCGCTGCCACCCTCCGGGCCCAGGTCCACGATCCAGTCAGCGGTTTTAATGACATCCAAATTGTGCTCGATAATGATGATGGTATTGCCGTGATCCCGCAGCCTGTGCAGAACGGCCAGCAACTGCTGGATATCCTGGAAATGCAGCCCGGTGGTCGGCTCATCGAGAATATAGAGGGTGTTGCCGGTATCACGCTTGGACAACTCCCGTGACAGCTTGACCCGTTGCGCCTCACCTCCCGACAGGGTTGTCGCCGCCTGGCCCAGGTGGATATAAGACAAGCCCACGTCCATGAGTGTCTGCAATTTGCGGGCGATGGCGGGCACCGGTTCGAAGAACTCCAGGGCCTCTTCGACGGTCATTTCCAGCACTTCCTGAATATTTTTTCCCTTGTAGGTGATCTCCAGGGTCTCCCGGTTATAACGCTTGCTCTTGCACACATCACAGGGAACATAGATGTCGGGCAGGAAGTGCATTTCAACTTTGGTGACCCCGTCGCCCTGGCAGGCCTCGCAACGTCCCCCTTTGACATTGAAACTGAAACGACCGGACTTGTAACCCCGGGAGCGAGCCTCATGCGTGCCGGCAAACAACTCCCGCACCGGGGTAAAGATGCCCGTGTAGGTCGCGGGGTTGGAGCGCGGTGTGCGACCAATCGGACTCTGGTCGATATCTATACACTTGTCGATATGTGACAGTCCGTCGATGTCGGTGTAGCTGGCGGGAGTCAGCGTGGTCGCACCATTAAGCTCGGTGGCGGCAATCGGGTAAAGCGTGCTGTTGATCAGGGTGGATTTGCCACTGCCGGAGACCCCAGTTACGCAGGTCATCAGGCCCAGCGGTATGCTCAGGTCCACTTTCTGCAGATTGTTGCCGCTGGCGCCGCGCAGCCGCAACATCCGCTCGTCGTCCGGCGCTATCCGCCGGCGCGGTACTTCGATACGGCGCTTCCCGGACAGGTAGGCGCCGGTCAGGGAAGCGGAACAATTGAGAATGGCCTGGAGATTTCCCTGCGCCACAATCTCACCACCGTGTACGCCGGCTCCCGGTCCAATATCGATGATGTGATCAGCGCTGCGAATAGCCTCCTCGTCGTGTTCAACCACCAACACGGAGTTGCCCATATCGCGCAGATGGGTGAGCGTATTCAACAAGCGTGCGTTATCGCGCTGATGCAAGCCTATGGATGGTTCGTCCAGAATGTACATGACGCCCACCAGCCCGGCACCGATCTGGGAAGCCAGCCTGATGCGCTGGGCCTCGCCACCGGACAGGGTTTCCGCACTGCGATTCAGGGTCAGGTAATTGAGGCCCACGTCCACCAGGAAGCGGTAGCGGGCGCGCAACTCCTTGAGGATATTGTCGGCAATTTCGCCCTGGCGACCAGGTAGGTTCAGCGCTTCGAAATAGTCCCGGGCCTCTCCCACTGGCATTTCGGTGATGCTGGGCAGGGTGCGTTCATCGACGAAGACATGGCGGGCGTCGCGGCACAGACGGGTACCCTGACACTCGGGGCAGTTCTGGGTGCTGAGGAATTTGGACAGCTCTTCTCGTACCGACTGGGATTCCGTGTCCCGATAGCGGCGTTCCATATTCGGCAGAATTCCTTCGAAGGGGTGGGTGCGCTGGAATACATCGCCGCGATCATTGATGTAGGAAAAGCTAATCTCATCCTTGCCGCTGCCGTACAGGATGATATTGCGGTGCTTCTTGCTCAGCTTGTCAAAAGGGCTGTCGATAGTGAAGCCGTAGTGATCTGCCAGTGAGTTAAGCATATGAAAATAATAGACATTTCTCCTGTCCCAGCCACGAATAGCACCCTCGGCCAGACTGGCTTCCGGGTGCAGAACAATCCGTTCCGGCGCGAAATACTGCTTCACGCCCAGGCCATCACAGCCATGGCAGGCACCCACTGGATTATTGAATGAGAACAGCTTGGGTTCCAGTTCGCTGATACTGTGTCCGCATTTGGGGCAGGCGAAACGGGCCGAAAACAGCAGGTCTTCGCCGTCGCCATCCATGTAGCTGATCGAAGCGAGGCCGTCGGTGAGCTGCAGGGCGGTTTCAAAGGATTCCGCCAACCGGATGCCAAGGTCCGGCCGCACCTTGAAACGATCCACCACGACTTCAATGGTGTGCTTCTTTTTCTTCTCCAGTTCCGGTGTGTCGTCCAGATCGGTGACAATGCCGTCCACCCGGACCCGCACGAAGCCGGAGGCCCGCAGTTCCTCAAATATGTGCAGGTGTTCGCCCTTGCGCTCGCGTACCACCGGTGCCAGCAGCATGAGTTTGGCGCCCTCGCCGATGGCCAACACTGTATCTACCATCTGGCTGACGGTTTGAGCCTCCAGGGTAATATCATGATCGGGGCAATGGGGGTCGCCAACCCGGGCGAACAGCAGGCGCAGGTAATCATAGATCTCGGTAATGGTGCCTACCGTGGAGCGAGGATTATGCGAGGTTGATTTCTGCTCGATGGATATGGCCGGTGACAAGCCCTCCACGTGATCCAGGTCCGGCTTCTCCATCATCGACAAGAACTGGCGGGCATAGGTGGACAGGGACTCCACGTAACGCCGTTGGCCCTCGGCATAGAGGGTATCGAAGGCGAGGGAGGATTTGCCCGAACCGGACAGACCGGTGATGACCACCAGCTTGTCGCGGGGGATATCCAGATCGATATTTTTGAGATTGTGCGTGCGTACGCCGCGGACCTGAATTGTGTCCATATTCCACCCGAAACTGCCAAACAGGAAATTATATGTCGAGGCATCCTCCCGGGGCAAAATTACCTGACTTTTAGCTCCTGCGCACTGCTGAGGTTGCTAACGCTGCGCACTGCTGAGGATGTGTCCGGGAACGTAAGCTGGTACTATGCGCTCCGCTTTGAGAACCCTGTCGCACTGGACTTCCTTGATTACAGAAAACCCCATGAACGCGCTGGAGCGGCGCAGTGTAACGGCCCTGGCCGGCCTGTACAGTTTTCGCATGCTGGGTCTGTTCATGGTACTGCCGCTGCTGTCGCTGTACAGCGAGCGCTTCGCTGGCAGCAGTGCCTTCCTGCTGGGTCTGGCCCTGGGCGCTTACGGTTTGGCCCAGGCCCTGTTGCAGATACCTTTCGGCCTGGTGTCCGACCGGATTGGGCGCAAGCCGGTCATCGTGTTTGGCTTGTTACTGTTTGCGGCTGGAAGTCTCTGGGCTGCCCAGGCGGAGACAATTTATGGTTTGATTGGTGGCAGGGTGTTACAGGGTACAGGTGCTATCGCCAGTACCGTGATGGCCCTGGTCGCTGACCTGACCCGGGATGAGCAGCGTACCAAGGCGATGGCAGTGGTGGGCATAAGTATTGGCGCCTCTTTCGCCCTGGCCCTGGTGTTGGGCCCGCTGTTGGCGAGCTGGGGTGGCTTATCCCTGGTGTTTTATGTCACTGCTGCGCTTGCCGTGACCGGCATCGTCATTGTCTGGCGTGCCGTACCCACCCCTTCACCACTGCCTGGTGTGCACCGCGATAGTGGCACGGTACCCTCGCTGTTGGCCCGATCAGTTCTGGATGTAGGCCTGACCCGCCTGAACCTGAGTGTGTTTCTGCTGCATTTCATACTGATGGCCGGTTTTGTGGTCCTGCCCTTGATCATGGAGCAGGCTTTGGGTTTGCATAGGGATCAACACTGGTTGGTTTATCTGCCCACCTTGCTGCTCTCGCTGGTGGGGATGGTTCCGCTCCTGGTATGGGGGGAGCGCAAAGAGCATTTGAAGGCGGCATTTGTAGTGGCGATCGTACTCCTGGCGATCTCCCAGGGATTAATGGGCAACCCGGCTGGTGCGGTTGGGTTCTATGCCGGTCTGTGGCTGTTTTTTGTGGGTTTCAATTACTTGGAGGCGACCCTGCCTTCGCTGGTCAGCAAGACCGTATATGCCGGGGGCAAGGGGACGGCCCTGGGCGTGTATTCGACCTTTCAGTTTCTGGGCGCCTTTGCCGGCGGTGCCCTGGGTGGACTGACACTGCAGTACTGGGGCGGCGGCGCTGTTTTTTCAGTGTGCATTGCCCTGATCTTGCTGTGGTTGCTGGTGATTTTCGGTATGCGCCCGCCGCGAAATCTGTCTGATGTGGTGTTGCGACTGCCGGCGGACGAATCCCAGTGGGATAAGCGTTTGCTGCCCCTGCGTAATGCTGCCGGGGTGGAAGAGCTGCTATTGCTCAAGGAGCAGCGCACGGTTTACCTCAAGGTCGACGAATCGGTATTCGATCGCTCTCTTGTAATAGAGCCAAGTGCCTGATTTTACAAAAAACCAGACGACCGATATTGATGTGATTTGCTCCTTGAAGACGAGCCCGGAGCCGCCTAGCTTTCAATATGAAGAAGTAGCCACGGCGTGCAGAACGGGCATTGAAGGCTGCCTGAACTATCGCAATTGCGGGGCTGGATTGTTATAGTTTTCTGTTCACAGTGAGGGGGTAGTCGTATGGCGCGTGGAATAAACAAAGTTATCTTGATCGGCAATCTGGGGAATGACCCGGAGACCCGCTATATGCCTTCCGGGGGAGCGGTCACTAATATTTCTATTGCGACCTCGGAAAGCTGGAAGGACAAGCAGACCGGGCAGCAGCAGGAACGGACCGAGTGGCACCGGGTGGTGTTTTTCAATCGCCTGGCGGAAATTGCCGGCGAGTACCTGCGCAAGGGGTCCAAAGTCTACATTGAGGGTTCCCTGCGAACCCGTAAATGGCAGGATCAACAGTCTGGCCAGGATCGCTACAGCACAGAGATAGTAGCGAGCGAGATGCAGATGCTCGATAGTCGGGGCGGCGGCCAGGCGACGCCCTATCCGGATGCGGGTGGCTATTCCCAGGCTCCGCCCGAGGGGGCACCGCAGCAGGAGGCGGCACAGGCCGCAGCGGGATTCCCCGCGGCGGGGGCGCCTGCCACAGGATCGCCCGCCGCAGAATCGCCCGCCGCAGGATCGCCTGCCACAGAATCGCCTGCCACAGGATCGCCTGCCGCAGAATCGCCTGCCGCAGAATCGCCTGCCACAGGATCGCCTGCCGGAGCGGCTCCGGAAGGGAATTTCCAGGATTTCGACGACGACATTCCCTTCTAAGTAGCGGTTGGGCTGCCGGTGCGCGTCCTGATCATTGGTGCAGATACGCCCGTCGGGCTTTCGCTGGCGGATACTCTTGCCCAGCGAGGGCGGGAGTTTGTAAGCCTGCCGCGGGCGGATTGCCGCTGGAAAAGCGAGCGGCAGGCTAAAAAATCACTGCGCCGCGCCGCCTGTGATATCTCGGTCGATACCCGCATTCAATCCGCGGCAGACGGCGGTATACAGGTACACGACATCGACATCGCGCGTAGCACCTGGCTTGCCCGCGCCAGCCAGGTATTGAAGCTACCCTATTTGCATCTTTCCTGCGCCCGGGTTTTCGCGGGCAGTGCCGGGCGCGCCTATCGGGAGGAAGATCACCCGGATGGGCAATCGACGATATCTGATCTGCTGTGCCAGGCGGAATCAACGGTGCGCGACAGCTGTGAGCAGCACCTGATCCTGCGCATGGGTCCGGTATTTGCGCCTGCGGGTATCAATGTGATCACCCACATGCTGCGTCAGCTCAATGAGGGTGAGCAACTGCACCTCAGCCGGGAACAGCAGGGCTGTCCGATTGCCACTGAGGATGCGGCATGGGTAATATCCGGGATGCTGGATCAGATCAGTTGCGGCCTGCAGGCCTGGGGCATCTACCACTACTGTAGCCCGGATATTACCAATTGCTTCGAATTTGCCGAGGTGCTGTTGGCTGCGGCGTCCCAGTATCGGGACCTGGATGCCGAGGCGGTGCAACTGGTGCCAACAGAGGCGGCGATCACGGTACGGAATCTGGACTGTAACAAAATCAGGAATACATTTGCCATCAAACAACAGCCCTGGCGCGCCAGTGTGGCCGATCATGTGAAACAGTACTACAACGGGACAGTGACAGAGGAGAAGAGAGTTGACGAAAGCAACAGACACCGAGACGCAAGCGCTTGATATTGCAGTGCTCACGGTATCGGATACCCGTGGCGAGGCGGAGGATACCTCGGGCCAATACCTGGTAGAAGCCCTGCAGCAAGCCGGACACCAGCTTGCGGAAAAAGCGATCGTGCGCGATGACATCTACCAGATCAGGGCGATCATATCGCGCTGGATCGCCGCGGCCGGTGTGGAGGCCATACTGATCACCGGTGGGACCGGTTTTTCCGGTCGGGACAGCACGCCGGAGGCGATTGAACCGCTGTTCGACAAGCGTATCGAGGGCTATGGAGAGATGTTCCGGTTTCTGTCGCACGCGGAGATAGGCTCCTCCACCATACAATCCCGCGCCGTGGGGGGGTTGGCAAACGATACCGTCATTTTCTGTATTCCCGGCTCTACCGGCGCCTGCCGCACGGCTTGGGAAGGACTGATCAGGGACCAACTGGACAGTAGCTTCCGGCCCTGCAATTTTGTCGGTGTGATTCGCAACCGCCAGAATAACCACTAGTATTGTGACCACCCTCACTGCTCTGGAAGACGCCCTGGCGCTGGTGCTGCAGGATGTGCAGGTGCTGGCAGAGATCGAGTCCTGTGCGCTGGCGCAGGCCCGTGGGCGGGTACTGGCGGAAGCCGTCAGTGCTGGTGTGGCCGTTCCCCTTGATGACAACAGCGCCATGGATGGCTACGCAATTCGCAGTGAGGATTGCGCCCGGGCCTTGACGGTGACCCAGCGCATTGCCGCTGGCAGTTGTGGTGATCCGGTCGCCCCTGGAACAGCGGCACGCATATTCACGGGTGCGCCGATACCCCCCGGAGCCGACGCGGTGGTCATGCAGGAA
>JAPUKZ010000396.1 GCA_027295405.1 Gammaproteobacteria bacterium | reverse complement strand
GTGCCTGCTCGGCGGTAGTGGTAATAGCGTGGTCCACCAGCTCCCGCTCGTTCTCGGGTGTGGCCAGTCTTGTCATCGACCGCGCGCGCGTTGTTGGCGTGTTCGGCGATGTGTCTTGCCATTTGCACCGCGTAACAACAGGTATCCATTATGGCGCCGCCGGCATGATCATAGTTGTAGACGTTCCAGCTCTGGTGGTGGATTGGCATGCAGTAGCTGGAGTCTATCTGTCGTATCTCACCCAGCTTCCGCAGTAATTCCAGTACCCTTTGCCAGAAGGGATGGTGGCGGAAGGCAAATGCTTCCCAAATTACCAGATTGTGCCGGTGGGCTTCCCGCTGGATTCTCTCCACCTCGGAGGCATTGGCGGCCAGTGGTTTTTCGCACAGTACATGTGATTACCCTGTGAGTAAGAGATTTCCAGCGAATTAGCTACCCCCAATATCCCTGTGCAGCACCTCGATAATCTCATTGCGAAGTTGCTGCGGCGCCACCACCTTGTCAAAGGCCATGGCATCTGCCGGCACCCAGGCCCCGGACTGGATGTCCTGCATCTGTGCCGCTTCCGCGGCGCTGGCCTTGGCCGCTTCGGCACCGCCAATGGCGGGAACGCCGCCCAGGCTGACCGATGGCAAAGCGAGACTGATGGCCTGCCGATCCCAGGGATTCATGCCCATCACAGAACTGCCAAAGCCGAAGGCCTTGCGCAGGGTAACAACAATTTTCTTACCCCGGTAGCGCCGTTGGGCGGCGAACATCTGTCCCGCCGCCTTGAGCACACCGGCACGCTCGGAGACCGGTCCCGGCATCACCCCCGGATTATCCAACAAAGTGACCAGCGGCAGCCCGAAATTGTGGGCAACCTCCATAAAGTGCGTCGCCTTCTCGGCGCAGTCCCGGGTGATAGCGCCTGCCAGTTCCGCCGGCTGGTTGGCCACCAGCAAACAGGGCACACCACCGATCCGGGCCAGGGCGGTAATCAGGCTGCGGCCGAAATCCGGTTGCAACTCGAACAGGCTGTTCTCATCCACCAACACATTCAGCACCGCTCGCATGTCATAGCCCGTGTTGAGGGCGGGCGGGATAATATCCAGTAAGGCGTCCAGTTCCCTGGGGCCCGCGTTTTCCAGACCGGTAGTCACGGGCAACGGGGCGCCGGATTTTGCCGGCAACATGGACAGGAAGTAGCGGGCGATGGCGATGGCGTCGGTTTCCGTCTGTGCGAGATTGTGTGCCACCCCACTCTGCCCGGTGTGCATGCGTGCGCCACCGAGTTCTTCGGGCGTTGCCTGGATTCCCAGCGAAGCTTCGACCAGCGGTGGCCCCGCCGTGAACAGCGCGGAACCCTCGCTCATGACAATCAAATCCGCAAACATGCCGGTCAGCGCGCCATGTCCGGCGGATACTCCCAGTACCAGCGTCACTACCGGCACCTGGCCCTTCAAATCCGCTACCAATTGCAAATCCCCCGGCGCCACCGGGTAGCGCTCGCTGCCATTGGTGGCCCGTTCGCCGGCACCGTCCAACATCAGTACCAGGGGTAACTGTTGTTCCATGGCGAGGCGCACCAATCGAGCCCGTTTGGCGGCATTGGGGTGGCCTATAGATCCACCCTTGACCGTGAAATCTTCAGCCAGCGCAACCACCGTGCGACCATGAATGCGCCCGGTTCCACCCACCAGCGCATCCGCCGGCACCGGTGCTTCTCCTCCGGGGTGATTGCCTCCCGCCAGGGCGCCGATCTCGTTAAAGGTGTCGGCATCAAATAATGCCGTCAATCGCTCCCTCGCGGTCTGCCGCTTGCGGCGGTGCTGGCGCGCGATCTTCTCCGGCCCGCCCATCGCTTGTGCCAGGGTATTGCGCTGCTGCAACTGTTCCAGCAGCGGTTGCCAGGCTTCCCGGTTGTTATTCACTGTGTTGAACTCCCTGATAGAACCGCTCTCGCAAGCGCTGACGAATGGATTCCGCCGGATGAGCAGCCGGCGACATCAAGTGCTGGATGGCAAGGCCCGTCAGCATCGCTTCCAGGTCCGTGGCCACCCGGTGCACATCCGGATGCGCCGGCAAAGATCCTGCTTCTTGCAATCTCTGGAGTTGCTCGGCCAACAAGCTCACAAAGCTGTCGCTGGCGGTTTCTTCAAACTCGCGAATCGCGTCGCCGAAATCCGTGACGCCCCAGAAGGCAATCCGCACCTTCCACTCCGCCACCGCATCCGGGCCCAGGGGCAAGTTGCGCTCCAGCGCGCTTAAAACGCCGGTCAGACTGTTGTCGGCCAGCAGGTCATCACGGAACCGACGCGCCGCACTGCGGTAGGCCGTCTGGTAGGCGGCGAACAACATCTCACTACTGTCACTGAAATAATGACTGACGACCCCGGTGGAAAACCCGGCAGCCCGCGCCAGATTCCGTACCGTGCACTTGCCGACGCCCCGCGTGGCCACCAGCGAAGCGGCCACCAGGGCCAGCTCCCGACGGCGCCTGTCGTGATCAACGATCTTGGGCACTGTGGCAACTCCGGCAGCAACCTTCTGTTGTGGGCCTGGTACTTCTGGACTGTTCTATTCTGGGCTCTTCTATTCTGGACTGTTCTATTCTGGACATAGCCCGCAATATACGTCATGCTTCTTTTTAATACAACTGTTCGATTAAAAAGGAAGCCGCCATGCTGTTGGGGCTCGCGCTGGACTACGCGGTATCGAAATTCAATATCAAAGTCGCGCTGATTCGGGAGGCGGAACGCATCGGCGAGTTATTTCGCGCCGGCAAGCGGCAGGAAGCCATCGCCGCGGTGCCCGATGAATACATCGACCAGCAAACCCTGATCGGGCCGCCGGATCGAATCCGCGAGGGCTTCAGAAAGTGGCAGGATTCGGGGGCGACCGGAATGATATTTCATCCCGGGTTGGGTGACCCGATTGAGATCGTCAGGCTGATAACAGCCAGTAACTAGTCGTTCTCGCCGCCGTGCAGATGGCCGAAGTTGTTTTCGTAATCCAGCATTGCGGCGGCGATCACCTTCAAAGCCTCTTCACGACCGTAGACAAAATCCACCTTGATATCGAGTTCCTTGCCGGGAACCATCTTGTAAGTGGAAAAGTAGTGCTGCAGCCGCTCGGTCTTGATCTTGGGGAGATCGGCAATATCCTGCACGTCACCCCAGATATTATCGCCCTCAAGAACAGCCACGATCTTGTCGTCGGCCTCGCCCTCGTCAATCATCTGGATGCCGCCCACGACCCGGGCGTTCAGCAAAATATCGGCGCGGGTGATATGGCGTTCTGAATAGACACAGATATCCAGCGGGTCACCATCGGCCACATCAGCGTGGGGGCAGCGCTTGGCCACCTCTTCAGCACAATAAGTCTGGGGAATAAAGCCGTACAGGGCCGGCGGACTGGAGGTGGTGCGCTGGGGCCGGTCCACCATGAGGAAACCCGAGGTCTTGTCTATCTCATACTTGACCACGTCGGCCGGGGTCATTTCGATGTAACACTTTACAATATCTTCCGGCGCGCCTTCCGGGCGGGCCTTGAGGCCGTGCCAGGGATGGCGGCGCCAGCGGTTGAATTCACGATTGCTATACATGGCAGTTCCTGCGGCGTTTCAGTAACAGTAAGGCGCCCTGGGTTGGCCCCGACGGCTACTGTGCGTGGGCTGGGTTGATCAGACAGGGGCTGTGCCCGATCAGTAAAAGCGCAGGCAGTTTACTAGGAAATTCGGCAAAAAACCTCATCCGAAAGGAACAAATAACCCAGAACTTGCTGGCCTACGGCATCCAGCGC
>JAPUKZ010000395.1 GCA_027295405.1 Gammaproteobacteria bacterium | reverse complement strand
GTGGCCTCGCAGCGCCGCTGGTACTCGGCGTAGGTCGGCACGGCGAGGGTCACCCGCCGCCACAACTGGGCATATTCATCAGCCTCTGCCAGACGCGCGGAAATCAGCCGCAAGCGGCAACCGACAAATATCTCCGCCTGCGGCCGCGCGCGCAAATTGTGCACCCACTGGGGGTCACGGCGTGCACCGCCGCGGGAGCCTACTACCACAAGCGCGTCCTCGTGCGGAAAATAAGGCAAGACCACATCGCGCCAGACCCCGGTTTTACGGCCCTGGGTCCGCAGCAGCAGCGCAGGCTGGACTTCAAAGCCGGCCCGGCGGGCAAATACCTGGTTGAGCAAGGAGTGACCGCAGTAGCGAACCAAATATTTATCGAACTCCAGACCCTGTTTCGAGGTCAATAGGCCCATCAGTGTCATAATAGTTTTCTCCGGCCATGCTGGTACACTATACGACTCAGCAGACCTGCAAAACAAATGTGAGGCAATTTTGACCAATCACACAAGCAAATCCACGCTAGGCGCGCTCCTGCTGGGGGTCGGCCTCTCCATTGCGGCCAGCTCCAGTTGGGCAATTATAGAATACAGTGAGAAGCAGGCGAAAACCGCGGCTGATCTGGTGCACAAGCTGGAAACCCGCCACTACTCCAAGCGCAAGTTCGACGACGAGCTGTCATCCCAACTGCTGGACAACTACTTCCGCAGTCTCGACCCCAGTCACTTGTACCTCTACCAGAGCGATATCGACGAGTTTGAGAAATTCCGGCTGCAGCTGGATGAGCAATTTGCCGCCGGCGAACTGGATACCGGCTTTGCCATCTTCAACCGCTATCAGCAGCGCATCGAGGAACGCCTCGCCAGGCTGGTGGAGGGACTGCCGGACATGGTCGCCGCCATGGACTTCACAGTCGACGAAGAGCTGACACTGGAGCCGGAAAAGCTCGGCTGGCCAGCAAATGTCGAAGCGGCGGACGAGCGCTGGCGCAAACAGATCAAAAATGCGGTGCTCAGCCTTAAACTGGCGGGCAAGGAGGACGATGAAATCCTGCCTACCCTGACCAAGCGTTACAAGAACCAGCAACACCGTATCAGCCAGTACAACGAACAAGACGCGTTTCAGGTCTACGCTAACGCCCTGACCCAGCTGTATGACCCGCACACCAACTACCTGTCTCCGCGCACCTCGGAGAACTTCAACATCAATATGAGTTTGTCGCTGGAAGGGATTGGCGCCGTCCTGCAACTACAGGATGAGTACACCCGGGTCAGCCGTATCGTGCCTGCGGGCCCCGCTGACAAACAGGGGCAACTGCAGCCTTCTGATCGTATTATCGCCGTAGCCCAGGGAGACGAAGGCGAGTTTGAGGACGTTATCGGCTGGCGCCTGGACGAAGTCGTCGCCCTTATTCGCGGCCCCAAGGACACCACCGTGCGCCTGCAGATCATCCCGGCCGCGGCGAAAACCCCGGACGAACGCCGCATTGTCACCATTGTCCGCAACAAGGTTAAGTTGGAGGAACAAAGCGCCCAGAGTTCCATTGTAGAGATTCCCCAGGGCGATGCCGTCAAACGGGTTGGCGTCATCGACATTCCGGCTTTCTACATAGATTTTGAAGCCCTGCGCAAGGGCGAGTCGGACTACAAAAGCACGACTCGCGACGTCAAGCGACTGCTGGATGAACTGGTTGCAGAGGGTGTACATGGCATCATCATCGATCTGCGCAATAACGGCGGGGGCTCCTTGCAAGAGGCCAACGAACTGACCGGGCTATTTATCGAGTACGGACCCACCGTGCAGATTCGCCATTCCTCACGCAAGGTGTTTCGCGAAGGCAAGCGTCTACGCACACCCTACTACGAGGGGCCAATGGCGGTACTGATCAATCGACTCAGCGCCTCTGCTTCAGAGATTTTTGCCGGCGCAATCCAGGATTACCAACGGGGTGTCGTTGTCGGCAGCCAATCCTTTGGCAAAGGCACAGTGCAAACCCTTATTCCACTGACTGAAGGCCAGCTCAAACTGACAGAATCCAAGTTCTATCGCATCAGCGGCGAGAGCACCCAGCACCGGGGAGTTATTCCCGATGTGGCCTTCCCCTCCCGCTACAACATGGAGGAAATCGGTGAAAGCTCCCTGGATCACGCGCTGATCTGGGATCAGATCACCCCGGTACGGCACCGCAAGTACCACAATATCCCCACCTTGATTCCGCAACTGACGCAACAGTACCAGGCCCGGATTGAATCCGATCCGGATTTCACCTACCTGGAGGACAGCCTGGCACTGGCCGCGGAAGCCCGTGGATTACAGGCCCTGCCCCTGAATGAGGAGGCCCGCCTGGCTCTGCGCAACACCCAGCAAGAGAAAAGCCTGGCTATTGAGAACAAGCGGCGCCTGGCCAAAGGCTTGGAACCTCTGGACAATCTGGAGGACGATTTGGTCGCAGGAATTGGCAGCACTCCGGTGGGTGATGCTGCATCCGCGAGCAGCGACGGGGATAACCCGGCAGAGCCGGCAGCCGTCGCTGCAGGAGCCGTTGCTCCGGGAGCCACCGGAACGGGTGCTAGCAGGGAAACCGGTGCCGCCGCAGCCGGTGTAGCAGCCGCGAGTGTCGATGCCGACCCAGCTGAACCGGAGGAGGAAGTCAGTGACATTCTCCTGTTGCAGGCCGGAAATGTTCTGATTGACACTTTAAGACTTAATAATCAATCGGTTGCAATAAGAAATTGATAAGTTACATTAATCCCTGATTGCGATATTCCCGGGTCCCGGTGCTGCGGCAGCCATCGCGGCGGAATCCTTTCAACTCTTGACCGGGGCCGGTGGCCAGCGCCCGGGCTTACTGGACTCCCCATACCAGGCCAGCTTGTCGTGCAGCGCCACCACCCCACCAACAATAATCAGTGTGGGTGCATGCACCTGCTGGCGGGAAACCCGCTCTACCATATTGGCGAGAGTGCCGGTCAGGGTGCGCTGGTGAGGCGTGGTTCCCTGCTCAATCAGTGCGATCGGTGTTGCCGGCGCCAGGCCGTGAGACTGTAACTGGCGACAAATAATGGGCAAACCCTGCAGCCCCATGTAGAACACGAGTGTTTGCGAGGGGTGCACAAGTTCGGGCCAGGGCAGGTTCAGTTCATCATCCTTGAGGCTACCGGTGACAAAGCGGACGGATTGGGCGTAGTCGCGATGCGTCAACGGAATACCCGCATAACAGGCACAGCCGCTGGCCGC
>JAPUKZ010000394.1 GCA_027295405.1 Gammaproteobacteria bacterium | reverse complement strand
GGTTCTATCCCGGTCCCACTCGATTCCTGCTTGTTCTCGTCTTCTTCCACCCTATCCCCCTGTGGCCAGGTAATCGGTGATAGCAGCCAGCATATCGTCATCGGTAGCGCTTGCCGCTGTAATGACCTGACTGAATCCACTCGTTCGTGCAAGCGCCGCCACTCTGGTTCCCGGCGCTACCACGGCAAGCTGCTGCACCTGTAGCAGCTCTTCCGCATTGAGCAATGACACCATATTGTGGAGAGATTCGCCACTGCTGAGCAACAACAGCTGGCAATGGTGTTTCTCAATTATTGCGTACAGCTCACCATCTGCCAGCGCCGGGCGATGGCGACGGTAAGTGGTCAGTTCCTCCACCCGGGCACCGCGCTGCTGCAGCGTTTCCCGTATTTTCTCGCGACCGCCCTCACCTTTGATGATCAGCAGCTTCTGATCCTTCACATCCTGCAGGTCCGCAAGCGCCAATAATCCCTCGCTGTTCGTTTCTATTTCTGGTCGCTGCACGGTCACACCGTAGCGGGCAAGCTCCCTGGCACTGGCGTCACCCACGGTATACCAGTTCAGGTCCAGCGGCAGTTGCGGCCAGTAGTCTTCAATCCACCGCATGCCGCAACGCACGGCATTGACACTGACAAAAACAAGATGCTGATACTCTTTGAGGGCCAGCAGGCATTGACGCTGTTGGGCGTTCGGCTGCGGAAAGGCTTCTATTTCAATGAGTGGGCAGACTACCGGCTGCAGCCCTTGCGCCCGCAGCCCCGTACACAGCGCCTCAGATTGACCGGTGGGGCGGGTAACCAGTACCGCCGGTTCATTCATGAACCGCCGCCAGTAGCTCCGCCGCTCCCTGGCGCAGCAAGTCCTCGGCAACATCGATACCCAATTGTTCCGCAGCCTCCGCGGCCGCACTGGCCTCGGCGCGCAGAATTTCGCTGCCATCGGCGCGGCCCACCAGGCCGCGCAACCACAGTTCCCCGTTCTCCCGGTACTCGGCAAAACTGGCGATGGGCACCTGGCAGTCCCCCTGCAAGCGGGTAATCAGCGCCCGCTCGGCGGTCACCCGCCTGGCCGTGTACTGATGGTGTAAAGGTTTGATGAGTTCAGCAATGGTCGCATCACCCACTCTCAGCTCAATGCCGACGGCACCCTGTCCGCCGGCGGGCAGTGACTCCGCCACCGGTAGTCGCTGGCTGATGCGATCAGCCATACCCAGGCGCAGCAGGCCGGCACTGGCGAGAATAATGGCATCGTAATCGCCATCGTCGAGTTTGCGCAGCCGGGTGTTCACATTTCCACGCAGAAAATTCACCTGCAAATCCGGTCGCCGGGAACGCAACTGGCACTCACGCCGCAGGCTCGAGGTACCGACAATACTGCCTGCCGGCAACGCTTCCACACTGGCAAAATGGTTGCTGACCAGCGCATCCGTCGGGTCTTCACGTTCGCAGATCACCCCGAGGCAGAGACCTTCGGGAAACTCCATCGGCACATCCTTCATCGAATGCACCGCAATGTCAGCCTCTGCCGCCAACAGAGCCGCCTCCAACTCCTTGACGAACAGGCCCTTGCCCCCAATCTTGGCCAGGGGCGCGTCCAGTAGTTGATCCCCCCGGGAGGTCATGGCAACCAACTCCACCTGCAGGTCGCTGTGAAACCGTTGCAGTTCGGCTTTGACATGGTTCGCCTGCCACAGGGCCAGCTGGCTTTCCCGGGTAGCGATGCGCAGGGTTTTGCTCATGATAATTGAATGGGCCTGGTAACGACGCTATATAATACGGGAGGCAGGGCAAATTGTCCCCGTCACTGCTGCTTTAGCCGCTCCTTGAGTTCACCCAGGTGCCGTCTGCTGACACCGGGAGACACCTCCACCTCCGCCAGCTCCACGCGCCACCCCTCCTCCGCGTCGCGGCGTAAACCGGCAATATGGGCCAGTGCTACCAATGCATTTCGGTGCACACGCACGAACTGCCCCCCAAATTCCTGTTCAAGCTCCTTCAGGGTATCGGGAATTAACAGGCTGCCACCCGGATGTTCAGCGCGCACATATTTCTGTTCTGCGATAAAACAGCGCACCTCGTCAATCACCACCATTTCAACGCCTTTATGGGTTTCACTGACGATATGGTTGCGGCCGCCGTCCCCCTCCTGCAAACCGGCAATCTGCATGCGATTCACCTGGCCGGCACGCTCAATGGCAATACGCAACTTTTCCTCGCGCACAGGTTTGAGCAAATAGGCCACCGCCTGCTTGTCCAGCGCGTCCAGCGCGTATTCGTCGTAGGCCGTACAAAAGACAATAGCCGGTGCCTGTGCCTGCGACTGCAAGCGACTCGCAACTTCCAGGCCATCCATACCCGGCATACGAATATCGAGTAGCAGCAGGTCGGGCTGCCTGGCCGCGGCCAGTTCCAGCGCCTGTTCACCGCCACCGGCTTCGAAGACCTGCGCATCCGGAGCAAGCCTGGCCAGCAGGCGCAGCATGCGCTCCCGCGCCAGCGCTTCATCATCGACCACCAGTATCTTCATTGCACTGCCTCTGCAGGAAAACTCAACTCAACCCGGTGCTCGCTTGCACCCGGTGTAACAACGAAGCTGGCGGCATCCCCATAGAGCGCTGCAAGTCGCTGCTTGATGTTATCCAAAGCCATTTGATGACCTTCCCCGGCGAACTCCGACGCGACCGCCACCGGGTTGACCACCCGAATGCACACAGTATCGCCGTCACCGCTAACCTGAACGCTAATAGTACCGCCGGCGGGCAACCTGGCAACACCGTGATACACCGCGTTCTCCACCAGGGGCTGCAGCAACAACATCGGCATCGCGCAATCCGCCAGGCTTTCATCCACCTGCCAGTCGACTCGCAATCTGTCACCGAGCCGCAATTGTTCGATGCGCATGTAGATGCGACACAGTTCCAGCTCATCTGCCACGGTTGTCTGCCGACTTTCTTCCACCAGGCTGTAACGAAAAAGCTCCGATAAGTCCTCTACCGCCTGCTCTGCGTCCTCGGGTCTGGACCTGATCAGGCTGGCGATACTGTTGAGGGTATTGAAGAGAAAATGCGGCCGTATCCTCGCCCGCAGCGCTTCCAGGCGCGCATTCAACTCCGCCTGCTCCTGCTCGCGTAGCTGCTGCTGCATATAAAAATAACGCAGCGCAATACCTCCAAGCACAGCGGCCACCAACTGGTTTCGCACCAGCCACCAGTTATCCAGGGTGGTATAGACCG
>JAPUKZ010000393.1 GCA_027295405.1 Gammaproteobacteria bacterium | reverse complement strand
GCGAGCCGCAGCGCGCTTCCGCGCAGAGAGACGGACACGTTTCGAGCGGCCAGGCCATCTCGGAGCACCGCGAGGGCGATTCCCTCGGGCATTCTCTCCACAAACTCCCAGGCGCCGGCGGACCTCAGGGCTCTTTCCACGTCCGCAGCGGACAAGCTCGGGTCACCCAGAGTGACATTGTGGGCAATGCTGTCATGCAACAGCACGGTTTCCTGCGGCACGTAGCCGATCATGTTTCTCCAGGCCTTGATATCAAGGTCCGGCAGACATTGACCGTCCAGCTTGATGCGGCCCTGCTCTGGTTGCAGCAGACCAATGGCCAAATCGATTATCGTGGTTTTGCCGGCTCCGGATGGCCCCACCAGGGTGGTCAGCGTACCGGCCTGGATTTGCAGGGACAGGTTCTTGAAAACCACATGATTGTCGTAACTGAAATTGACGGAGTCGAACTCACAAACGTGCTCGAAGCGCGGTAGATTACCGCCCCCCAGTTGTTCCTCGGCAGCCACTGCATCGGCAATAGAGTCGCGCATTGCCCAGTAAGCGCTCTCGCCCTGGGCGAGTTTCTGATACTGCTTCTGCACCTTGCCGAAGAAGGCAAAGGAGCGGCCCAGGGTCACCACCAATACCATCACGGTGGGCAGGTCCATGGCGAATACCTGCAGCGCCGTGTAAATACCGAGGGCGATGAAGGTGGCGAACATCAGCTCCTGTACCGCGTTCAGTAGTGCGCCGCTGAGCACCTGGCGCCGTAGAGCCCGGTTCAGGCGCGTGGTTTCTCCCGCCAGTACGTTGTCTGCCAGATGTTCCCTGGCCATGGCCTTGAGCGGCTTGATCGATTGCAAGGTGTCGGTGAGGCTGGACATGAGCGAAGTGAGCAAATTGGTCTGCTTCTTGCCAGCCTTGCGGGTTATCCGCACCAGGAAGTGGGATGCACCGATAACCACAGCACCGGCGATCAAGCCAGTCAGGGTGGCCTGCCAAGATATTGCCAGCGCGATTGTCGCATAGATGACCGCCTGCACCAGGTAGGCGAGGGCGGTGGCGCCGTGCACAAATGAGGTTGAGGAACGCTGGGCCTCAGTAGCCAGGGAGTTGGTCAGTTTGCCCACCGGTTGGTGCAGGAAGTACTCCCATTTGCTGCGCAATACGGCGCGTAACATTTGCAGTCGCAAATCGGTGCCCACCTGGGCTGCGGTATAGCCCACCTGGCGTTGCGCAATCAGCAGCAACAGGTTCTTGAGCGCCACCCCGATGACAATTATCCAGAGTAGATTTTCGAGTGTGGGTGCAATATTGAGTTGCTGCAGTACCTCCAGCACGGTGCGCTCGAAGTCGTTTTGCACCAGCGGTGCGGCTCCCGCCAGGCTGGCGGTGGCGGATGAGCCCAGAGCCACGTTCATCAGCGGCAGCAGGGCTGACAGGCCTACACCTTCCACCACGCCAGAGAGGAACAGGGCCATGAGCATGAGCGTGGTCTGCAGTTTGTAGGCTGCAAAAAAACTCAGCATCAGGCGCATGGGGTAGGGCCTCCAGGCGCGGAAATGACTGGTCTGGTGTGGTCTCTGATTGTCAATTTCACGGCCCTGTCACCAGCGCATTCTGCGCAGCATGAACGCGCTGAACAGTAGTACGGCAGCAACCGGAGACAGGGTGGTCAGCAGGTAGTTCACATGCAGGAGTTGTCCCACGGCGTATGTGATCTGACTGCCCAGGAAGAAGAAGATACCGATCAGGGCGCCAAATGCCATGTTGTAACCCAGGTTGCTGTCGCGACGGGAACCGATGCTGGCACTGATGGGCGTGGCCAGCAAGATCATGGCGGCGACCGTAACAGGCAGGGTCAAGCGCTGCCAGAAGGTGAATTCGTAGTCCTCGTGAGCTTGTTCATTGGCCTTTAGATAGGCGATGTATTCGTAGAGTACTGACAGGCGCATACTCTGGCTGCTCAGGCTTAGCGTGGGCAACTCTGCCTGCGACCACAGATTATCTATTTCCAGTTGCTCGGCATGGGAGGTCTGGAACTCGCCATCAATCAACGCCTTTTTCCTGACACCCATGAATTGCCAGCGCCGGTCCGGGCTTACCCGGGCGGTATGGGCGCTTATCGCCAGGATTAGCTCACCCTCATCATCAAAGCGAAACAGGTCAATATTGCCGGGTATTTTGCCATTGCGCATCTTCCCGATGTGGATATAGCGATTGCGATACTTGGACCAGACCCCGCCATTGGGCAAAACCTCAGGATTGTCGTTGCGGGTAGAGCTTTTTAATTGCTGGGCGCTCTGGAATAAGGGTGCGGAAACAAATTCCAGGCATAGCCACAGCAGGATCATCAAGCCTGCCGTGGGAATGGCTATTGCCTTCAACAATTTCCACAGTGGCACACCAGAGCAACAAATGATGGTCAGCTCATTGGACTTGTCCAGGCCAGCCAGGGCGAGAATAGTTCCCAGCAGTGCAATGACAGGCATCAGGTCCAGCAACTGGTGCGGCAGGGACATCAGGGTGAAATTAAAAACCTGTACAACCCCGTAGCCGCCGTGGCTGCGATCCAGCTCCTGGATCAGGGCGATGAGTCCAAACACCGTCCCCAGCACCAGCAGGACCACGAACCAGCTGCGGATCAGGTTGCCGGCAATGTAGCGCTCCAAAATGCTCATTTAGGCTGTAACCGGGGTTGCCTGATCAGCAATAGCAGCACCACGGCGATGCCGGCATAGGCCAGCCACAGTCCCGGAAAGGGGGGGATGCGGCCTTGCTCGATGAAGGTACGGGTAACGCTGGTCAGGCTGAACACGCCCACGTACACGGCAATGGCAATAAAGAAACTGCGAAATCGGGATTCCCGCGGTTCTGATTTTCCCAGGGGCACCGCAAGCATTGCCAGCAAGATGGTAGCCAGTGGTGTCGACAGGCGCCATTGAAACTCGGCGATATCTTTCGGTTCAGCAGAGATGCCCAGGGCGCCCGTGGTTTCCGCCTTGCGTCTATAGGTACTGTGGGCTTCATTGTTCTGCAACTGGATTGTCAGGCGTTTGAAGCGCATGGTGATGTCCTGGGATTTACGTCGATCCAGGAAATAGTGGTACCCGTTCAGGAATTCCGCGGTCAGCGATTCGCCCGGATTAAGGGCTGGCAGCGAGGCCTCTTCGGCAACGATTATCTCGGTGCGCTTTTGCTTGCGGTGATGCTTGTGCAGGAAAACATCCTTGTGCAGCCCCTTTGCCAGATCGATGTCTTCGGCGATAAAAATAAAGTCGCTGCTGCCCAGACTGACAAATTCGCCGGTGGCCATCTTTTTCAAGTCGAATTCGGCAAGGGCCTCTGCTTCCAGTCGGTACACTTCCCGATAGGCCCAGGGTCGTCCTTCGATAGAAATGAACCCGGTGATCAGGGCCACCAGCACCGACAGTTTGAATACCGATTCGAGAATACGGTGGTGGCTGACACCCGCTGCGAAGAACGCATTCATCTCTGAATCCCGGTACAGTCGGCTGATGGCCGCCAGCACCGAGAAGAAGAGGGCGGACGGCATCAGCACTTCCAGGGTGACCAGGGTGTTGAGCAGAATGAGTTTCAGGGCAGACCCGATACCCAGCTGCCCCTGGGCAGCCAGGTTGAGTTGAATGGTCGCCGTGTAGCCGACGAAAATCAGTACCAGCAGACCCAGCCCGCCACAAAATGGGCGAATCACCTCGGTGCTGATGTAACGGTCAATGATCAAGGATGTGCTTCCCTGCAGGCATTGGCGCACATTGTACAACAGGGTTCTCGACTCTGGTCATTTTCATGGGCATACCGCATAATTTAGCGCCTGCAGCCCACCTCAATCCGGTCACACGAGTACCCCCAATGCCCCACCCACGTACCTGGGTAATTCTCAGCGACAAGCTCGGTGACAATGGACAGGTTGAGGCGATTGCCAGCGCCTTGCCCTGGCCCTGCGAGCGCAAGCAGGTGCTGATGCTGGAACGCTATGTTCAGGGTAAACCGCGCTTTCGACCTTCCTTGCACCACATAGACCGCGAACGCTCGGACCCGCTGGCAGCGCCCTGGCCCGATCTGATCCTCACCATGGGGCGGCGACCGGCCATGGTGGCGCTGTGGGTAAGGCAGCAATCTGGCGACAAAACCCGCGTGGTACTCGTGGGCAAGCCGACCTCGCGCATGCTGGATTTCGACCTGATCATTTCCAGTGCCGAGAAACACATGCCGGCGCTGGCCAATTACCTGCCCATCACTCTGCCCTTGATGCGTATCAAGCCCGAGGCTGTGGCGGAGGCAGTGCAGCAGTGGCAAGCTCGATTCGATGTCCTGCCCAAACCGATTGTTGCCATTATGGTGGGCGGCGCCACCAGTCCCTTTGTTATGAACAAACAGGTGGCAGAAGAACTGCTGGCAACAGCCCGCTGGGTTATTGATGACCTGGGCGGCACGCCCTATGTCAGCACCAGTCGCCGGACTGCACCGGTAGTGGTTGAGACCCTGCGGGATGGCTTGCCGGTACAGGCGGAGTTTTTCGAATGGACGGCGGGCGCCAAAGACAACCCTTACCGGGCGCTGCTAGGTGTGGCCGACGGGGTCATTGTCAGCGGCGACAGCATCTCCATGATGGTGGAGGCAATTTACCTGCGTAAGCCCCTGGCCATATTCGCCCTGCCCTATGGCTGGTTGGGCCACCTGGACCAGCTGCGCCGGTCTTTTGCGCGCTGGCTGTTCAACCCGGAGAAAAAAACCCGCCGGGACGCAATTCGGCATTGGCTGGCGCGCGCTGTCTTTTACCTGGACTACTTCACGCTGCTGTCTTCCACCCGTGATTTTCGCTATTTCCATCAGATGCTGGTGGCGCGCGGCCTCGCGGTGTGGAGTGGGCAGCCCTTTGCGGAGGTTGGCGGGGAACTGCCTGAAGATATTTCCGCCGCGGTAACACGCATCGAAGCGCTGTTCGAGCAAGGCTGACGCTCGCATGGATTTCCTATATTATGCTCCGCCCCTAAAACTCAAGCTCAGGGAGCGCAACTGATGTTGCACCTGCTGCAGTCCATCCGTCAGCTGTTACAGACCGTAAGCCGCAAGCTCTCCCGCAAGTGGTTGCATCTGCGCATGCGCGGTCGTCCCGCGGTGGAGGTGTTGGCGGCGGAACGAAGACTGCGTGGTAAGGACCAGCTCAAGTGGTTGCAGCGCTCCGATATTGTGGTGGTGTCGTTCGGCAAGAGCGGGCGTACCTGGTTGCGGGTGATGATCTCCCACCTGTTTCGGGTCATGTATGCGCTGCCGGAAAACGCCCTGCTGAGTTTTGACAATTTTCATCGCCTTAACAGCGCGGTGCCGCGAATCTTTTTTACCCACGACAACTACATAAAAGATTACACCGGAGATGCCGACTCGAAACGTCCGTTTTACCACAAGCGGGTGGTGTTGCTGGCACGTGATCCCCGGGATGTGGCTGTGTCGCAGTTTTTCCAGTGGAAGTTTCGCCTCAAGCCCGGCAAGGTGGCGATCAATAATTACCCGGAACGGGGCTCTGACATCAGCCTGTTTGATTTCGTCAGTGGCGACACCGGGGCTGGCATGGCAGCGATTTGCGACTATCTCAACCTGTGGGCACAGGAGTCAGGCCAGCTCGAAAACTTCTACCTGCTGCGCTATGAGGATTTGCGCCGCGAGCCCCATGCACAACTGAGTGCCCTGCTGGAATTCATGCAGGTTGATGCCAGTCCGGAACACATCGACGCCGCCGTAGAGTACAGCTCGGTGGAGAACATGAAGAAGATGGAGTCGTCGAAGAAATTTCAGTTGGCGGGTGCCCGTATGCTACCCGGGGACAAGAAAAATCCCGATAGCTACAAGGTACGTCGCGCCAAAGTGGGGGGTTACCGGGATTATTTCAATGATGGCGAAATCGAGGCCATCGACAGCCAGTTGGCGGCATCCCTGGATCCGGTTTTCGGCTATTCAGCGGTCTTGGACAAGAGCTGATCTTCAGCCAGTCTTTTCATTAATACTGGCTGGCTGTGTGCTACTGGAGGATTGTTTGGCGGACCCGATTATCTGGTTGTTGCTGGGGCGCAAGCTGGGAGACAACACCCAGATTCTGGCTTTGGCGGAGCAGTTGGGTTACCCCTACCAGGGCAAAAAAATTCTGGCCCGCTCCTGGGAGCTGATTCCCCACTTGCTGCACGGAGCGACGCTTGCCGGAATAGATAAGACCCGTTCCAGCCCGCTGCGAGCACCCTGGCCAGACCTGGTGATTACTGCCGGGCGCCGCAATGAACCGGTGGCGCATTGGATCAGGCGGCAATCAGGTGGGCACAGCAAGCTCGTGCATATCGGGCGGCCCTGGTCAGCCCTCTCCAACTGGGGCTTGATTGTGACTACGCCCCAGTATTTTTTACCCGCGCAAGACAACGTGGTCCACAACCGGCTGCCATTGCTGCGCATGCCCGGGGATCAGCAGCGGGAACGGGCCCTGGCTCTGCGGTCGCGGCTGCAGGATTTGCCGCCTCCCTACACTGCCCTGTTGGTGGGGGGAGACAGTGGCCGCTTCGTGTTCACGACCTCCAAGGGGCGGCAGCTGGGGCGTGCGGTAAACCGCCTGGTTGCGGATTGCGGGGGCTCCCTGCTGTTGACCGACAGCCCCAGGACGCCGTCGGCCAGCTTCGATGCATTGTTACAGGAAATAACAGTAGAGCATTTCTGTTATCGCTGGCGCGATGGTGGCAAGGACAATCCCTACCTGGGATATCTCGCCCTGGCAGAGCAACTGGTGGTTACCGGGGAGAGCATGTCCATGCTCGCTGAAGCCAGCGCCACCGGTAAACGGCTGCACATATTTGATATGGGTGATGGTGTGACACCGTGGTGGCGCTGCCTGCACAATTATCGTTACAAGCCACTCAGTCATCACTTTGCCATGCGTTTTGGTCCCACCCGCATGCGCCGTGATATCGGTAAAATCCAGCAGGCTCTGGTGGACTCGGGGCAGGCAGTGTGGCTGGGCCAGCAGATCAGTGAAGCGCCGGTTTCGGTACCTGCCGCGGATGAGGAACTTGAACTCAGTGCGGTCCGGGTACGGGGTTTGTTAGCTTCGACAGTGGAGGACACGAACTCGGGTAATTGAAGACTCTAGGCCGAAGGTTGCATGAGTGACCCGGTTTCCGCGTGATTTTGCTAACTGGCAACTCGGGTTGGCTGCGGTTTCAGTTGCTCCTACCGTGGAACCGGCCAAGTCCGTTGTTGATGTTACCTCGATAGAGGGGCGTCAGGGGGTCAATAGTTCTCTGGCGAACGTAAGGGCGCGTTTATGGAGGCGGGGAATTCTGATTGAGC
>JAPUKZ010000392.1 GCA_027295405.1 Gammaproteobacteria bacterium | reverse complement strand
CGTTTGGGGCTTGAACTGCAGGCGCAGCTGAAGATCAATCCCTACCGATTCGGCATGATCGGTTCAACCGATTCACACACGTCTTTGTCAGCGGTGCAGGAAGATAACTTCTTCGGCAAACACAGCGGGGTCGAGCCCGGTCCGGATCGATGGCAGCATCTGGTCGGCAAAGCTGGCGAGAAAGTGGTAAGTGGCTGGGAGCAGGCGTCCTCAGGCTACGCGGCGGTGTGGGCCAGGGAGAACACCCGGGAAGCGTTGTGGGATGCCATCAAGCGCAAGGAGGTATACGCCACCACCGGCTCGCGGATGACCGTGCGCTTTTATGGGGGTTGGGGTTTTACGGGCGCCGATGCCGGTCATCCCGATATTGCCCGCATCGGTTATAGCCAGGGTGTACCCATGGGCGGCAAGCTGCCGCCGGGGTCAAAGGGCGCCGCGCCGAGTTTTCTGGTGGCAGCCAGCAAGGATGCTATCGGTG
This sequence comes from Gammaproteobacteria bacterium, assembly GCA_027295405.1. Taxonomy (GTDB): domain Bacteria; phylum Pseudomonadota; class Gammaproteobacteria; order Pseudomonadales; family Halieaceae; genus JAPUKZ01. Next base: position 3,295 of record JAPUKZ010000392.1, on the reverse strand, counting down.
CAAATCTCGATCGGGTCCAGATCGTAAAAGGCTGGCTGGACGCGCAGGGCAGCAGCCATGAAAAGGTGTATGAGGTGAGCTGGGCCGGTTCTCGCCGCCTGGACAGTGACGGAAAATTACCGCCGCTGGGTAGCAGCGTGAATGTGGCGGAGGCCAGCTGGGAAAACAGCATTGGGGCCCCACAGTTGACGGCCGTGTGGCAGGATCCGGACTTCGATGCTACGGAACACGCCTTTTACTATGCCAGAGTGCTCGAAATTTCCACGCCACGCTGGACTGCCTACGATGCCAGGCGCTACGGCATCAAAATGGGGTCCGAAGTACCCATGGTGACGCAGGAGCGGGCCTATACCTCGCCGATCTGGTATACCCCAACTGTCGCCAATTAATAAATCAGTGTCGCCTTATCTAAAAAATTGTTAGCCCCGGGCCGGTAGATTACGCCCCACTACAGTTCAGACGGAGCGCAGCAATGACAATCGAAGACCAGCAACTCTCCATCCCCCGGCGGGTGTTCATCACCGGTGCCAGGGGGTTTATTGGTCGCACACTGGCGCGTCGCTATCGGGAATTGGGCGCAGAAGTTAGTGGCATTGATTTCAGCGCTGATCCGGAGTGGGGTGTGCTGGCCGGGGATCTGGCCCAGCCCGACACCTGGCGGGATGCGTTAGTCGGTGTCGACCTGGTGATTCACACCGCGGCCATTGTGTCCAATACGGCGAGTATGGACCAGGCCTGGCAGGTTAATGTCAAGGGCACGGCGGATTTGTTAAGCGCCTGTGTTGAGGCGAAGGTGCGCCGCTTTGTGCAACTCTCTTCAGTAGCCGCCTTCGGTTTCAATTTTCCCGACGGGGTCAGCGAAGATCATCCGCTGCGGCCCATGGGCAATACCTACGTCGATACCAAGATTGCCAGTGAGCACGCAGTGCTGGCCTGTCACGCCAGTGGTCGCATGGATTGCACCATTATTCGCCCGGGCGATGTCTACGGACCGGGCTCGCGCCCCTGGGTGATCATTCCCCTGGAAATGATACAGCAGGGCAAGTTCCTGCTGCCGGCCCACGGCCAGGGGATATTCAGTCCCGTTTATATCGATGATCTGGTGGACGGCCTGGTGCTGGCCGCCGGGCAGGACGCCGGTAGGGGCCAGATCTACACCATCAGCGGCTCCGCAGGTGTGAGCTGTGAGGAGTACTTCGGCTATCACGCCCGCATGCTGGGATTGACCAGGCCGGCGCGCAAAGTGAGTACCGGTTTTGCCATCGCACTGGCGGAGACCGTCCGTTGGCTGGTGCAATTGTTCGGCGGCCAGACTGAATTGGGCCGGGGCACCATCGATATGTTATCGCGCAACGCCGGCTATTCCATCGAAAAAGCCCGTCTGCAACTGGGCTATGAGCCGCAAGTGGACCTCGAAGAGGGTATGCGACGGACCGAGCAATGGGCGCGCGAGCAGAAACTGATTTGAGAGCACCGACTCAAATGTCGCTGAATCGCAATATTGTGTCGTGAAAAATTAAATTTTCCCAGGGTAGTGTCGGTACCATGGCGCCAACTAAAACCAAGCAAACCAAAACCAAATACAGTCAACCTAGAGGATCGTACTCATGAAAACTGTTACTCATCCGAAATTCGCCTTGACCGCGATGGCGCTGGCCATATTACCGTTTACGCCAGCGATGGCGCAGGGCCTGATGTTGGAGGAGGTGATCGTCACCGCCACCAAACGCGCCGTGGGTATGCAGGACGTCCCCATTGCCCTGTCCGTGGTGGGGGGAGAAAAGATCTCTGAACAAGGTATCAGCTCATTGGAGGATCTCGCCGTTTTCATGCCCAATGTCCATATCGCCGAAGCCGGTGGTGGTGACCAGATTTTCATCCGCGGGGTGGGTTCGGGCGTCAACTACGGTTTCGAACAGTCTGTGGGCACCTTTATCGACGGCGTCTATTTTGGTCGTGGCCAGGCCTCCCGCTCCTCCTTTTTGGATGTTGAGCGAGTGGAGATATTGAAAGGGCCACAGAGTACGCTATTTGGCAAGAACACCATCGCGGGTGCCATCAACATCACTACCGCCGGGCCTTCCGATGAATTTGAGGGCATGGTGGAAGGCACCTGGGAGCCCGAATTCGACGGCTGGAGTACCACCCTGATGGTGTCGGGGCCGCTGGGCGATAATTTCGGCGCCCGCCTGGTGCTGAAACGCACCGAAAGCGATGGCTTCATGGACAATACCTTTCTGAACCAGGATGAGAGACAGGACGAAGATACTGTCGGTCGGATAGTCCTGGACTGGCATGCCACCGATAATCTGGATATCCGGCTCAAGCTGGAGACCGGCGAGTCGGAGCGGGTCGGTCGCCCGAGTATGATATCCGTTGCCACCGACTTCTCGATTGGTCGTTACCGAGAGGCCGACCCAAATTTCACACCCGGATTTGGATACGATAAATCCGAGGAGAATATTGGTGGACTGCGGCCCAACACCGACGTGCACGACAGTGAGTGGGACATTGGTACCCTGACAGCGGAATGGACCGTGGGCGAATTCGATCTGAAATCGATCACCGGCTATGTGAACTACGAATTCGATAATTACCTGGATGTGGATAGTGGTCCGTTGGCCTTTCTGGGACGTGGCCGCCAGGAGCAGCACGAGCAATTTACCCAGGAATTTCTGCTCTCATCCCCCATCGGCGGAACCCTTGAGTACCTGGCTGGCGTGTATTACCAGGACGAGGAACTGGATCATGTTCGAGTGACCGACGCGGTATTGTCTGCGGCGGGAATTGGCACTGGCAGCCTTGACGCCACCGGCCATGGCACGTTTCAACAGGACACGGAAACCTGGTCTGTCTTTACCCAACTGACCTGGAATATCGGCGACACCTTTCGTGCTATTGGCGGCTTGCGCTATTCCGACGATGAGAAGGAATTCGAAAAGACCTTGTATACCGCTGATCTGTTCACCATGGATGCCAACACTTTCCTGGGTGGCGTCTACGACCAGGTGCTGAATTATTCCACCGACCATGTCTTCAATTCCGACGGATCCGTTGTCTGCAAGGGCGTCGCCTACGTATGTACCTTCGACCCAACGTTTGACAACGTGCGTTCAGAGGATCACTGGACCGGCGACGTCACCCTGCAATGGTATGCCACGGAGGAGATTATGGCCTACTTCAAGATTGGCAATGGCTACAAGGCCGGCGGCTTCGATGAGGACAATACCCGTGGTCTCCTCGACGCGGCTGAGTATGACGATGAATCCGTCAAGGGCGTAGAGTTGGGTGCCAA
>JAPUKZ010000391.1 GCA_027295405.1 Gammaproteobacteria bacterium | reverse complement strand
GTTGTTTGTACGCGCCGGGCGGGTACTGGGTAGCAAGAGCTATTTCCCACCGCTGCGACTCGACGAGGAGGAAGCCCAGGTGATGGCCGCCTTTATCCCACAGTTTTATCTCACCGGTAGCCGTGAAATTCCACAGGAGTTAATTCTCAGCCACGCCCCGGAAGACCGCGACAGTTTACAAACCGTGTTGTGCGAACGCGCCGGGCGCAAGCTGGTGATCAAGACCCGGGTTCGGGATGCACGGGCCAAATGGTTACAGTTGGCCGGCCAGACCGCCCTGCAGAACCTGCAGTCGCGACTGTCGGCGCGACAAACCGCCCTGGAACGCTTCCAGGTGTTGCAGGATAGCCTGAACCTGCCGGAATTGCCGGAACGGCTGGAGTGTTTTGATATCAGCCACAGCTCCGGCGAAGCCACGGTAGCTTCCTGCGTGGTCTTCGACCACAGTGGACCGCGCAAGTCCGACTACCGAAAATTCAATATCGAAGGCATTACCCCCGGCGATGATTACGCGGCCATGCAGCAGGCCCTGGAGCGGCGTTACAAGCGGCTCAAGGCCGGGGAGGGGGTGTTACCGGATATTCTCTTCATAGACGGCGGCAAGGGCCAGGTTGGCCAGGCGATGTCGGTGCTGGAGGATTTGCAGATCGACAGTGTTGAGGTGATCGGAATCGCCAAGGGCAGCACCCGCAAAGCGGGCTTCGAAACCCTGGTGTTTGGCGATAATGGCCGCGAATTACAGCTCAAAGGGGACAATTCCGGGTTACACTTGATCCAGCATATTCGCGATGAAGCCCACCGCTTTGCGATTACCGGCCACAGGGCCCGACGCGACAAGAAGCGTAAGGGCTCGGTGTTGGACCAGATACCGGGTGTGGGTAGCAAGCGTCGGCGTGAGCTGTTGCGACATTTTGGCGGCCTGCATGGGATTCAGCGCGCCAGTGTGGAAGAATTGATGAAAGTTTCCGGTATTAATGAAAAAATAGCCCAGGGAATTTACGAAGAGCTGCACAGCCACTGATATGGAACTGAATCTACCCACAAGAATCACGGTCAGCCGCCTTGCGATGGTGCCCATCCTGGTGCTGGTGTTTTACCTACCCTTTGAAAATCACCAGATTGTGGCCGCAGGCGTCTTTACCCTGGCGGCACTGACAGACTGGTTCGATGGTTACCTGGCGCGCAAGTTGGGCCAGATGACCGAATTTGGTGCATTTCTCGACCCGGTGGCGGACAAACTCATGGTTGCCGTGGCCCTGGTGCTACTGGTGGAACAGCACGACACCATCATGTTCACCCTGGCGGCCTGCGTGATCGTCGGCAGAGAGATCGTGGTATCGGCACTGCGTGAATGGATGGCGGAGTTGGGAGCGCGCACCAGCATCAGGGTAAACTTCGTCGCCAAGGTAAAAACCGTCGTGCAGATGTTGGCTATCATCGCCCTGCTGGCCCTGGATCCTGTCATTAACGCAGGCTGGATGCTGGCGCTGGCCTACGCAATGCTCTACGCTGCCGCCCTGTTGACACTGTGGTCTATGGTCATCTATCTCAAGGCTGCCTGGAAGGTTATCCTGGAGCGAGAGCAGGCGCCGGAGAGTAGTGGGCAGGGCGATGATGCCGCGTTGTAATCACTGCGCCTAGCCCCTATAATCCCCGCCTTCTTGAAGACCCCACTCCGGCTGGATGGCAGAGTGGTCATGCAGCGGACTGCAACTCCGTTAACGCCGGTTCGATTCCGACTCCAGCCTCCAATATTCCCAATAGGTTCAAACACTTACGATGGTGCCCAAAAAAACCCGTACTATAACCGTACTATGATTGGGATTAATCCGTTGCAAGACTTAATCGCTGGAATCAGGCACCAGCTTGAGGGTGTTTTTCACCTTGGTGACAGGCTTGTCGGCACGGTAAGGTTTCTGGCCCAGGGCACTCCTGTGAGCGCCTTTGTTGGCCCCCTCGCCCTGGTGCCGTAATTCATCGGTGATGCCAGTGTGGCGCAGCATGCGAAGCGTCCATCCTTTATTCTTGTAACCAGCGTCGTCTACTGCCTTGGAAAACCTTCTGGAAATAAACCCCACCGGAACCGGCCTGCCCGCTTGTCTCTTTTCATAGAAGGCGGGGTACAAGATTAGCCTCGGGTGGATCGTGTGGTTGTACTTTTTCCACTCGCGGAACCACATCACCGTTTCTCGCAGACTGCCTGACTCGTCCTCTATGACAACCAGTTCATCAGTCTTGTTGGTGGTGTACGTCAATACGCCACTCTCATCAAAAGCATCATCGCGCAGTTCTACCGCGTCGGCCGGACGGCAGGACATGAAATATGTCAAGTCACACACGCGGCCCAGCCACTCCCCGTTACGCTTCCTGCCGTGGTGAGTGAAATTGTCCACCAAGGCCGCCCTGATTTTCAGGTAGTACTCCAGTGGAATGTATTTTGCCGCGCGCTGATCCTGGGTCTGCTCGGGCTTAATCAGCTCGTCCATTTGCTGCGGCCAGTTAACTTCAATGTGCCCGTCAATTTTTGCCTGTTTGAGCATGGTGCGCAGGGTGGATAGCCGGTGATTATAGGTGGTGGGCTTGTCCGCGTACTGGGCCAGCGCCTGACGGGTAATTGTCTGCGCCTTCCGGTCGGTAAGTTTTAGCGACTGAAACAGGGACAAGTAACGCAAATGGATGGCTGCGCCGCCACTTCGTTTAGCGTTATGCGGCTGTGGCGAGCGTCCGCTTGCAGGTCAAAGCAGCGTGCCGCAGCACAAACCTCAACTGGCGGCTATACTCCGAGAGCGGCCGTTCGGGGTCTGCTATGCTTGGGGACAACTAATGACCCGAAGCAGACATTTGTGACCGGCCACCGATTTGCCATCCAGCTACTATAATTAGGTGACTGACAACACCGATATAGCCAAACCCGCCGAAAGACGGGGACGCAATACGTTGTTAAATATCTCTGAACTTGGATTTAACATGGAGAAAAAATTATGTCTAACGAAGAAAATCAATTTGAACTGACGTCAAAGATTCCACGTCTCTTTGAAGTGGTCTATGGAGGTGCAATTGTTTTCGCTGTTATATCTGCAGTTATTTTTTTTGCAGCGCTACCCCCATTGGTTATCGCACTTATTGTGCTCGGAGCTGCAGCGTTGCTCCTCCTCATTGGATATGCGGCTTTTCATGCTTTCACGTGTGCTATAAAGGCGCATTACGCGGCGAATCCAGCTGGGGCGGCAGCGACATATGCGTTCCCAACTTACGCGGCGTTGAAGGCCTCCTGGCCTTTTCTTGTGCGTTTGGCGGCCTGCTAGTCGATTGTATATATACGGCTTGGATATCCCATAAACTCTATTGGCACAATTGGTGCTCCTGGAAATGCCCAAGGTAAATTGAGCGTCTTTCCGTATTCTTGGAAATTTGAGAGTAGCAAGCAAGGCTGGAAAGGAATGTTCTATCTTGATCCCAATTAAAAGCTCCGTTCTGGGAATGGACCATAATAAATCGCTGAACTGGCCGCTTGTCTGAACGATTTTGCAATGGCTGCTCCTGGCCGATAGCTGCCCCCCAACGCTGCCCAATTTCTGAGCCTACGAATGGCCGGAATTAGGTGCGGATTCAACCGGTCGACGCAACACTTCGTCTAAAACATCTAATGTGGACCAACTGTCTGTAAATCAAAGGGATAGCCGTATCAACAGGCAGACTAAGAACGCTGTAGTGCAGGAACTCAGGCAACACGCTCCCAGACAAGAACACCAAACCCCTTGTTTGACCGTCTTTTTCAATAGCCCCGGTTAATCAGGTAATTCAACCAGGCGGCCTGATCAAGGCTGTGCGCGCCCTAACGACTGGCCCCGTGGACTCCTGGTGTTCGAAAACTCCACAGTGCTGTTGGATGCTAGTGTTGCGTCGACCGATTGAGATCGCAGCCAAAAGCGGACATTCGCTGAGACTAAGAGACCCTGCAGAGTGGTGGGGCTTTATATGCCGCTATTCAGGTTTGCAGGTCGTGTTTTCCAGCTTGTGGCGGGATTGGTTGCGCAGATCGATCAGCACGCAATCGTCGCCGTTTTTCACCAGCCGAAACTGCATCGGCTTTTCTAAAACTCGGCCCGTCAGCGGAGGATTCTCGATGGTACGGCGTGCACCGACCTCAATGGTCAGCAGGCTGGTTTGCATTAAGGCGTTGTCGGCGAGTGTCACTTCGGTGTCATTGAAGGCTTCGGATAGGGCGTCATGAAGCGCGGTCCGGCTTGCGTCGGTTGGGTCAGTAATGACCGCCGGCACATCAGATTCTGCTGTTAGAGTCTGGCAACCTGCGACCAAGAGCACGCCGCTGACCATCCAACTTTTTCTGGTCAGGCCCATGACTACCTGCGCAGGATCCGGTTGGTCAGCCACGGCGACTTCACCACGGTGCCGTCGACAGCGGACAAGGACGTGATTGAACTACTGACACTTGGTAATGCGATACCGCTGGGTGCGGGGCAGTTCTGCATGTCGCGATAGGCAAGAGCTGTTGCAAAGCGGCCTTCTGACGGATCGCCAAGCTGTGCCGTGAAATCATCGGCGACAGAGCAGCCGGGTACTACAGTGCCTACGTTCGCCACGGTGTTCGCCGGCGAGAAACCGTCGGTGTAGTCGCCGAAATTTTTGGCATTGATCCCGCGGAACTGGATCGTGAAATAGGTTGAGCCACAGTTGCCGGTGGCGTAGAAGCCGTAGGGCTTGCCACAAGTCGTGGAGCCTATCTGGATGACTTCGACATCTACACCTCTTAGGCTGTTCATGATCGACTCGCTCGCCGAGCAGGTGCCCGGGCCAGTGAGCACGAAGACTCTCAACAGAGCCAGCGTGGGCAGTGGCAGACCAGATTGCGTCGAAAAGCCTAAACTCTCCGTGTGAAATGGCGTGGGCTGCAAGGGCT
>JAPUKZ010000390.1 GCA_027295405.1 Gammaproteobacteria bacterium | reverse complement strand
GGCCATGAAAAACCCGAAGCCGCAGGCGAGGATGAGCAGCAAATGCCCGTGTTCGGCGATAAGTTGCATGGACTAGTCCCGGGTGGGTATTGGGTCAGAGAATGCTTTTTTTGCGAAGTATAGGCGGGATTCTGAAAAAGTAACACCTTCTCACCAGGTAAATCTCAGCGGCCTCCGGTTGAGGTCTGTGATAGCATGCCAACACATCATTCGGCCTGCGCTATAGAGCGGTTGAGGAACGAAAATACATGGCGACGATATTTGATGAGCGGCCGGTGGAGCGCGCTCTTGACGCGCGTACGCTGGTGGGAGCACTCAAGGCCGCTGGGCTGCTGACCGCCGCCGATTACACCCGGTTGGTCGAAGCCAGCCCCGGCGGTGTGCACCCCCTGGTGTTCCTGGCCAAACAAAAACTGGTCAGCGCCGCCACCGGCAAGCCGTTGGATATGGAGGCCCTGTTGGCCTGGCTGGGTGAGGAAACCGGGCAGGCGCCCTACCAGATAGACCCACTGAAAATAAATGTAGGCGCAATTGCCGAGGTCATGTCGCTCGCTTTCGCCCAGCGCCACAAGATTCTCGCGGTGGAAGATAACGAGCGGGAAGTTTTGATTGCCAGCGCCGAGCCCTGGATGTCTGCCTGGGAAAGCAACCTGGAGCACGTACTGCGCAAACCCATTCGCCGGGTTTTAGCCGACCCCCGGGATATTGCCCGACACACCGCAGAGTTCTACACCATGGCCAGCTCGGTGCGCGGTGCCCACGCCAAGGGTGCCCGACCCAGCGCTCCCGGGGTAACCAACCTGGAGCAAATGCTGGAGCTGGGCTCGATGAAGGAGCCCGACGCCAACGACCAGCATATCGTCAATATTGTTGACTGGTTGTTGCAGTACGCCTTCGAGCAGCGTGCCAGTGATATTCATATCGAGCCTCGCCGTGAGGTGGGCAATGTGCGCTTTCGCATCGATGGGGTGCTTTATCGCGTCTATGAACTGCCCGAACAGGTCTCGGCAGCGGTCACCAGCCGGTTCAAGATCCTCGGCCGTATGGATGTGGCAGAAAAGCGCCGGCCGCAAGATGGACGACTCAAGACCCGCAGCCCCGAGGGCAACGAAGTGGAGCTGCGACTGTCCACTTTGCCCACCGCCTTCGGTGAGAAGCTGGTCATGCGAATTTTTGATCCCGAGGTGATGCAACAGAGCTTTGAGCAGTTGGGTTTGGCCAACGAGGATTACATTCGCTGGCAAGCCATGAACGACACCGGCCACGGTATTGTACTGGTCACCGGCCCCACCGGGTCCGGCAAAACCACCACCTTGTATTCAACCTTGCGGCAGCTGGCGACACCGGAGGTTAATGTCTGCACCATCGAGGACCCGATCGAAATGGTCGAAGGTGCCTTCAACCAGATGCAAGTCAATCACCAGATAGACCTGGACTTCGCCACCGGGGTACGGGCGCTGATGCGGCAAGATCCGGATATCATTATGGTGGGTGAGATTCGTGACCTTGAAACCGCAGAAATGGCGGTGCAGGCGGCATTGACCGGGCACCTGGTTATTTCCACTCTGCATACCAATGACGCCCCCAATGCCATCACCCGTTTGCTGGAACTGGGTGTCCCGGCTTACCTGATCAAGGCCACGGTGCGGGGCGTGATGGCGCAACGTCTGGTGCGGGTACTCTGTCCTCATTGCAAAGCGACCGGGGAAGTGGACGCGGACGCCTGGCGCCAGCTCACACTGCCGTGGAAAGTCAAAATCCCGACCAAACTGTATCGGCCACGGGGTTGTCAGGAATGCCGCGAAACCGGTTATATCGGACGTCAGGGAATCTATGAGGTGCTGGTTATGTCGCCGGCGGTGCAAGACCTGGTGCAGTCCCACACGGATACCAGTGCCATGCAAAAAGTGGCGATGAAAGAGGGCATGCGCACTTTGCGCCTGAGCGGTGCGGCACGGGTTGCCAGCGGTGAGACCACGATAGAAGAGGTCATGCGAGTCGCCCCCACTCCCCACCGGTAGTCGCCATGCGCGAGCTTCCTGTCATAGAGGATGCGGTGCTGGCCGCACAACTGCAAAGGGTGGTATCCGCCAGCAGGTTTGCCCGCCGCCTGTGCCAGCAAAAACCCGGGCTGCTTGAAGAGTTGCTTGCCAGCGACGCCTTGATCCGCAGCTATGGTGAAACCACCGTGGGTGAATCACTGCGCTCGTTGCTGGCAGGGTGTGACAGCCGCGATGAGTTGGGGCTGCGCTTGCGCCAGTTCCGCCAGCGCGAGATCCTGCGCATCCTGTGGCGTGATTTCAATCGCACGGCAGACACCATGGAGACCACCCGGGACCTGTCCCTGCTGGCGGAGTGCTGCATCGAGCAAGCGCTGAACTGCTTGCACCGGGAGTTGGCCCAGGAACACGGTGAACCCCTGGACGCATCCGGTCAGTCCCAGCAGTTGCTGGTCATCGCCATGGGTAAGCTGGGTGCGCGCGAGCTGAACCTGTCCTCCGATGTCGATCTGATTTTTACCTACCCCGAGAGCGGGCAAACCGACGGCGAGCGACGAGCTCTCAGCAATCAGGAGTTTTTTATCAAGCTGGGCCAGCGGCTGATTGCGGCGCTGGACCAGACCACGGCGGAGGGCTTTGTGTTCCGGGTTGATATGCGCCTGCGCCCCTACGGCGAGAGTGGCGCCCTGGTGCTCAATTTCTCCGCCCTGGAGGAGTACTACCAGGACCAGGGTCGGGACTGGGAGCGTTACGCCCTGATCAAGGCGCGGGTGATTACCGGGCCGCAGCGGCAACGGGACTTTCTGACCCGGAGCCTGCGGCCATTTGTGTATCGGCGCTATATCGATTTTGGGGTTATTGAATCCCTGCGTGATATGAAAGAGATGATCAATACGGAAATACGCCGCCGTGGCCTGCAGGCAGATGTCAAGCTGGGTCCGGGAGGCATTCGCGAAGTTGAGTTTATTGCCCAGTGCTTCCAGCTGATTCGCGGCGGCCGTAGCCAGCCTTTGCAGCAGCGCGAACTGCTGCCGGTTCTGGATGCCTGTCGCGAGGAGGGTTGCCTGCCGGCAGAGGCGGTCGCTGAGCTGAAACAGGCCTATTTGTTCCTGCGCGATACCGAGCATGCGATTCAGGGCTACGATGACAAACAATCCCAGTCTCTTCCCAAAACCGAAGAGGCGCGCGAAGCGCTGCTGGTGGCGCTGGCATTTCCCAACTGGGAGGCCTTCAGCCGCACCCTGGCTGGGCACCGGGACCGGGTCAGCGACCATTTTGCCAAACTGATCGCGACCCCTGCTGACCCGCAGCAATCACGCGAACCCGCTCTGGTGTGGCCCGATGGGCTGGAGGAACAGGCGCTGCAGGCGCTTGGCTTTGCCGATGGCGCGCGGGCGGCGGGCGCCCTGTGTGAACTGCGCGACAGCAGCCGCATCCGCTACCTGCAGGTAGAGAGCCGGCGGCGGCTGGATCAGTTCATGCCGCGCCTGTTGTCCACCTGTGCCGCGCACCAGCAGGCAGATGAAGTGCTTTTGCGCCTGCTGCCTCTGGTGCAGGCGGTGGTTCGACGCAGCGCCTACCTGATGATGTTATTGGAGAATCCAACGGCTTTGCGAGAGCTGGTGACCCTGTGTGCCGCCAGCCCCTGGATTTCGGAACGACTGGCGCGGCAGCCGGTATTGCTGGATGAACTGCTGGATACCCGAAGCCTGTACTCGGCTCCCGATCGGGATGCGCTGCAGCAGGAGTTGCAGCAGCAAGTGCAGAGACTTGCACAGGATGATCTTGAAGCGCATATGGAGACGCTGCGTTACTTCAAGGCCTCACAATTGTTGCATGTGGCGGCCAGGGAAGTGTCGGGTCGCCTGCCCCTGATGAAGGTTAGCGACAAGCTGAGTTTCCTGGCGGAGGTGATACTCGAGCAGGCACTGACAGTGGCCTGGCACGACCTCACCCGCAAACACGGGGCGCCCGGGCGAGACAGCGAGGGCAGCGGATTTACTGTGGTGGGTTACGGCAAGCTGGGGGGAATAGAACTGGGGCACGGTTCTGACCTGGACCTGGTTTTTATTTACGATGCAAAGGCCGGCGGGTGCACCGATGGGGAGCGCCCGCTGGATAACGCAGTGTTTTACACCCGACTGGGCCAGCGCATTATTCACATCCTCGATACGCGCACCGCGCTGGGGCAGCTGTACGAAGTGGATATGCGGCTGCGACCCTCGGGGGAGTCGGGGATGCTGGTCACCTCCTTCAGTGGCTACCGGGATTACCAGATGAACTCGGCCAGGACCTGGGAGCATCAGGCCCTGGTACGGAGCCGCTTCATTGCCGGCGACGCAGAACTGGGGCAGCGCTTTGCCAGCCTGCGCGAGGAGGTGTTGTCGCGGCCGCGGGAGGAGTCCGAATTGCGCGAGGAAGTGGTGAGTATGCGGGAGAAGATGCGCGAGCATCTGTTACCTGCGGAAAGCGCGGGAAAGGGCAGATTTCACTTAAAACACGGTCACGGTGGTATCGTTGACATTGAATTTATGGTGCAATACGCGGTTCTGGCGTGGTCGCATCGTGTTCCCGGTCTGGCCTTCTGGTCTGACAACGTGAGGATACTGCAAACCTTGCAAGAGGCGGGTTTGTTCACTTCCGCTGAGAGTACCGCCTTGACAGAGGCTTATATAACTTATCGCTCCGCCGCTCACCAATTGTCCCTGCAACAGCAGCCCGGGGTGGTCGAAGCCGAGCGTTTTGAACAGGAGAGGGCAGCGGTGAACGCCAAGTGGAATGAATTACTAGGAGCAGGAATATGACTCTGGCCGATCGAGATGGTGTTATCTGGCTGGATGGTGAAATGGTCCCCTGGCGCGAGGCCAAGGTGCATGTGCTGACCCACACGCTTCACTACGGACTTGGTGTCTTCGAGGGCGTGCGCGCTTATCTTACGGAAAACAACGGCACCTGTATTTTTCGCCTGCGCGAGCACACGGATCGCCTGTTTCGATCTGCCCACATCCTCAGCATGGATATGCCATTCAGCAAGGACGAACTGAACGCTGCCCAGCGGGCGGTGGTGCGGGAGAACGGCCTGGACGAGGGCTATTTGCGGCCCAGGTGTTTTTACGGCTCCGAGGGTATGGGTTTGCGCGCTGACAATTTGAAAACCCATGTGATGGTTGCCGCCTGGGAGTGGCCCTCGTATATGCATCCGGAGGCGCGGGAGCGGGGCATCAAGGTTCGCGTCTCGTCCTATACCCGGCACCATGTGAATATTTCCATGTGCAAGGCCAAAGCCAATGGCCACTATATCAATTCAATGTTGGCGCTCAAGGAAGCCCTGGACTGTGGCTGCGAGGAGGCGCTGTTGCTGGACAACGAGGGCTATGTGGCAGAGGGCAGCGGCGAGAATTTTTTCCTGGTTCGGGATGGTCGACTCGTCACGCCGGAACTGACCTCCTGCCTGGACGGCATCACCCGCAATACCATATTCACGCTGGCAGCGGAGCTGGGCTACCAGATTGAGGAAAAACGCAACACGCGGGACGAGGTCTCTATTGCCGATGAGGCATTTTTCACCGGAACGGCGGCCGGTTGTTCGGTCTTC
>JAPUKZ010000039.1 GCA_027295405.1 Gammaproteobacteria bacterium | reverse complement strand
TTGCGACAAACTCTCTAATCGCTTGATTTATAAGGTAATTCTTGCTCCGATCGAGTTTCTCTGCCAGCTCTTCCAACGGTGCCTCGATCTCTGAACTTAAGCGAATGCTGGTAACGCCCACCAGAACCTCCAAGTGTAGCTGTATGTACTACGCTTTAGTACTTCCTGGGACACTGAGTCAAAGACTCATAACACCGCTAGCAGCGGCGGCAAAACAGACGCGAAGCAGCGGTTGCGACGTCCTGATGCCTTGACTTATAAGGCGAGGACCAGGCGAATGCCTTCTTCTACCTCCCGAAGCTTGGGCGCCTGTAATTTTCCCGCGCGCTCACTTAGCAAGGTCTTGTCGAGTGTGACAATTTGAGAAACATTCACAACTGACTCGCGACCGAGGTTTACGCTGCGTTTTGGTAGAGAAACGTTGCCGGGCGCAGCAGCCAGCCAATCGCTGAACACTGTTGCGTTTGCCCGCCATCCAGTCTAGAGTTTCCCGCGTCGTAAGCGGTAGTTGTACCAGGTCGATTTACTTACCCACGGTTGGTAGTACGGGCAAGCGACCTCCATAAGAAGAAAGACTGTGGAGTGGATTGTGCGGAGACTTAAGGCGGTGACAGCCTCGAACCGACGGATCGCCGTGCGCGACCTGCCGGTGTCCCCTGTGGTGCACAGCGCCGTGGCCGGTCCCACTGGAACTCCGGGCCGAAGGGGGGATGCCACGCGTTGACCGGATCGACCACAGCTGAACTGATTCCCTTCATCGTCTATTTTGGCGGGGTCATCCTGCTGGTATTGACCATGCTGGGCCTCTCTTTCGTACTGGGGCAGCGCCGCACCAACAAAGCCACCAATACGCCCTACGAATCGGGCGTGGTAGCGGTGGGAACCTCCCAGATACGGCTCTCGGTTGAGTTTTACCTGATCGCCATTATCTTCGTGATCTTCGATCTTGAGACGGTCTTTATTTTTGCCTGGGCCATCGCCTTCTTCGAACTGGGCTGGCAGGGCTATTTTGCCATCCTCGTGTTCATTGCGATGCTGGGCGTAGCGCTGGTCTACGCATGGCGTTGCGGCACACTGGAATGGGGCGTCAAAACCCGGGTCGGCCTGGAGGCAAAAGACAACTGATGGAATGGAGCCTGAGCAAACCGGAGGACGTTATCGCCACCTCACCGGGGGCAGGCGGCCCGGGAGGTATCAGCATTGAGGAGCAGGTAAAGCGCAATCTCTTCTTGGCCAAGCTGGAAGACCTGGTCGCCTGGGGTCGTGCCCACTCGCTGTGGCCCTTCAACTTCGGTCTTTCCTGTTGTTATGTGGAGATGGCGACCGCCTTCACCAGTCGCCATGACATTGCCCGCTTCGGTTCCGAGGTGATTCGGGCCACACCCCGGCAGGCGGATTTGATGGTGATCTCCGGTACCGTCTTCAGAAAAATGGCACCGGTGGTCCAACTCCTTTACGACCAGCTGCTGGAACCGCGCTGGATCATTTCCATGGGCTCCTGTGCCAATTCCGGTGGCATGTATGACATCTACAGTGTGGTGCAGGGAGTCGACAAGTTCATCCCGGTGGACGTCTATGTTCCCGGCTGCCCACCGCGCCCCGAAGCGCTGCTGCAGGGGCTGATGATGCTACAGGACGCCATAGAACAAGAACGGCGACCGCTGAGTTGGGTGGTGGGAGATCAACAGGTAATAAAACCTGAGTTGCCCAGCCAGCGGGACAAGCTGCAAAAGGAGCGAAACATGGCCACGGAATTGCGGGGGCCCGATACAGTTTAGGGATGGGCAGATAAATAACGGATTGTCAGCAGTAACCGGACCAGGGAGCCCTTATGCTCAGCGCTGAATCGACAGGCAACGGCACCATCGTGGACGATTTATTCGCCCGCTTCGGCGCCGGATTGTTTGTGGTCCAGCCCACTGTGGACAATACTCCCACGCTTTGGGTGGCGGCGGGAGAGCTACTGGAGGTGTTGTCGTTTCTCAAGCCGCACTACCCCATGCTCTATGATCTGTTCGGTATCGACGAACGCCAGCGCGAGCATCGCAGCGGCCTGCCCGCGGCGGACTTCGCCGTGGTCTATCACCTGCTGAGTCTCAAGCCGGTGGCGGAAATACGCATCAAGGTCAGCGTCATTGAACCGGAGGGTGAAGTCCCCACGGCGATTGGAATTTGGCCCAATGCCAACTGGTACGAGCGCGAGGCCTGGGACATGTTCGGCATCCGCTTTAGCGGGCACCCCAATCTTCGCCGCATCTTGCTGCCGCCCACCTGGGAAGGCCACGCCCTGCGCAAGGAACATCCCGCCCGGGCCACGGAGATGGAACCCTTCAGCCTCAGCGAGGAACGCCAGGAGTACGAGCAGGAAGCGTTGCGCTTTCGCCCGGAAGAATGTGGCATGGAAACGGCCAGCGCGGACACTGAATACATGTTTCTCAATCTCGGCCCCAATCACCCCAGCGTGCACGGCGTGTTCAGGATCGCTCTGCAACTGGATGGCGAGGTCGTCGTGGATGCGGTTCCTGACATCGGCTACCACCACCGCGGTGCGGAAAAAATGGGTGAGCGCCAGACCTGGCACAGCTATATACCCTACACCGATCGCATCGACTACCTCGGTGGGGTTATGAACAACCTCGCCTACCTGCAGGCGGTGGAGACCCTGGCGGGTATAGAGGTGCCGCCGCGGGCCAAGGTCATTCGCATCATGTTAGCGGAGCTGTTCCGCATCTCCAGCCACCTGGTGTTCTACGGGACTTTTGCCCAGGATTTGGGCCAGATGTCACCGGTGTTCTACATGTTCGCTGACCGGGAACGCCTGTTTGGCATCGTCGAGGCGATCACCGGCGCGCGCATGCACCCGGCCTGGTTCCGCATCGGCGGAGTCTGGCAGGATCTGCCCGAGGGCTGGGACAAAATGGTGCGCGAGTTCATCGATTTCATGCCGGCACGGCTGGACGACTACGACAAGATGGCCATGCAAAACAGCATTCTCAAACAGCGCTGTGTGGGCATTGGCAGTTACAGCGCCCAGGAAGCCATCGATTGGGGTATTACCGGGCCCTCACTGCGCGCCACCGGTGTGGACTTCGATCTGCGCCGGGACCGTCCCTACGGAGGCTATGATCAATTTGAGTTCGAGGTACCCACTGCCAACAACGGCGACTGCTACGACCGGGCAGTGGTGCGGGTAGAGGAAATCCGGCAGAGCCTGCGCATCATTCGCCAATGTCTGGATAATATGCCGGAGGGCCTTTACAAGTCCGAGCACAAGCTGACTACCCCGCCCCCCCAGGAGGCGACCTTGCACGACATAGAAACACTGATTCACCATTTCCTGAGCGTGAGTTGGGGGCCGGTGATGCCGGCCGGTGAAGCCAGCAGCCTGATCGAGGCAACCAAGGGCATTAACAGCTACCACCTGGTCAGCGACGGTGGCACCACCTCCTACCGGACCCGCATTCGAACCCCGTCGTTTCCGGCACTGCAGCAAATACCCTTGATTTCCCGCGGGCTGATGATTCCGGATTTAATCGCTATTCTTGCCAGCATCGATTTCGTGATGGCGGACGTGGACAGGTGAAACATGAGCTCTGATTTGATTACAGCGCTTAGCGAGCGCGAGCTGGCGGAGATAAACGCCGAGCTGGCCCACGTCCCCCACAAATCCGGCGCTGCCATCGACGCCCTCAAAATCGTGCAGCAACACCGCGGTTGGGTCTCCGATGAGAGCCTGCGCGCCATTGCACGACACCTGGACATGTCGGCGGACGAGCTGGACGGCATCGCCACATTTTACAACCTGATATTCCGGCAGCCGGTGGGCGAGAAAATCATCTTGCTGTGCAATAGCGTCAGTTGCTGGATCAAGGGCTGTGACAAACTGCAGCGCCAGATCACTGACACCCTGGGCATCGAGCTGGGCGAAACCAGCAGCGACAACCAGTACACCTTCCTGCCGGTCCCCTGCCTGGGGGCTTGCGACAAGGCGCCGGTGATGATGGTGGGAGACGATTTGCACGAGGGTCTTACCGAGCAATTGCTGCGCGAGGTGTTCGACTCATGAGTCTGGACCTGCCACTGACGCGCAATATTGGTGCTGACCGGGCACCGACAGCTATGGCGGCCTATGAACAGAACGGCGGCTACCAGGGCTTGCGCTCGGCCCTGCCGGGCATGTCGCCCGCAGACTGCCTGCAAACCGTCAAGGATTCCAAACTACGCGGGCGCGGCGGCGCCGGCTTCCCCACCGGCATGAAGTGGAGTTTTGTGCCCATGGGCGACCATGCCACTCCCGGCCATAAATACCTGATTTGCAACGCCGATGAAATGGAGCCCGGTACCTTCAAGGACCGCTTGCTACTGGAGTGCGACCCTCACCAGCTGATCGAAGGCATGATCCTGTCCGCCTATACCATCCAGGCCGACATCGCCTACATCTTTATCCGCTGTGAATACCTGGTCGCCGCGCAACGGCTGCGCCAGGCCATTGCAGATTGCTATTCCAAAGGGTATTTGGGGGAGAACATCCTCGGCACCGGCTACGCACTGGATATGACTGTTCATGCCAGCGCCGGTCGCTATATTTGTGGTGAGGAAACCGCGTTGATCTCGTCCCTGGAGGGCAAACGCGCAATTCCCCGCGCCAAGCCGCCTTTTCCGCAGGTAAGTGGCCTGTGGGGCAGACCCACCATCGTCAACAACGTGGAAACCCTGTGCAATATCCCCCATATCATCGAGCGTGGCGCGGCCTGGTTCGAGAACCTGGGCATCGGCGAGGATGCCGGGACCAAGTTGTTTGGTGTCAGCGGACGCGTCAAGAACCCCGGTTGCTGGGAGTTGCCCATGGGCACACCGATCCGGGAAATCCTGGAGAACAAGGCGGGTGGCATGGAAGACGGCTACCAGCTGAAGGGTTTTCTACCCGGCGGCGGTTCCACCGACTTTCTGTTACCGGAGCACCTGGACCTGCCCATGGACTACGAC
>JAPUKZ010000389.1 GCA_027295405.1 Gammaproteobacteria bacterium | reverse complement strand
AATTTTTATGTTGTAGCCGCCCCTACAAATGCACAGGTCGTGCCAACACTTACAAAAACAAGTAAAAACAATGAGTTATGAAATATCCATGTTTTTTATAACTGGTCTTTATAGGGCCAGCGTTACCGATATACCCCACTTTTTGTAACTATCATTAGCTTTGGTAACATCTTTTGTCAGCCGGATTTCACGGTTTTTACCCCGGATTCGCGCTTCCTGCCAGGGCTGGCCTTGCTGCCGCCGCGGTTGCGGGGAATGCCAAAACGCTGGCGTCGCTCCCACAGACACTTGCGACTGACGCCCAGCTTCTGCGCTAGCTCGGTCTCACTCATGGAGTCCTGGTGCTCCAGGACGAAGCGCTGGAAGTAGTCTTCCAGTGACAGGTCCTCGGGGGGATCGAAGCTGCTCACCCGGGAGGGGGTGCCGCTGACGACCGCGCGACCCCGGATCTGGCTGACCTTCACCAGTTCAAGATCAATACCCAACAACTCGTTGTCGATTTCATCCTGTTCGCAGAGTATCACCGCGCGTTCCACGGCATTTTCCATTTCCCGAATGTTGCCTGGCCACAGGTAGGTGGTGATAGCCTGGATTGCCCTGGGTGAAAAACGCAATGGCGCTTTTCCCAGTTTTTTGACACGTTGTTCCAGCAGATATTCGGCCAGCTCCAGGATGTCCTTGCCGCGCTCGCGCAGGGGTGGCAGCTGTAGGCGCATGACATTAATTCGGTAGTACAGGTCCTGGCGGAATTTACCCTCGGCGGCCAGCTGGGTCAGATCCCTGTGGGTGGCACAGATCAGGCGCACGTTAACCTTGAGCGATTCCACCGAGCCGATGCGCCGAATCTCCCCCTCCTGGATGAAGCGCAGCAGGCGGGCCTGGGCCTCCACCGGCAGTTCGCCGATCTCATCCAGGAACAGGGAACCGCCATCGGCGGCTTCGATCAGGCCGGTGCGGTTGCTGAGGGCACCGGTGAATGCGCCTTTTTCATAGCCGAACAGCTCCGACTCAATCAGGGTTTCGGGAATGGCGGCGCAATTTACCGAGATCATGGTACCGTTCTTGCGGTGGCTCTGGTGATGCAGGCTGCGGGCCACCAGTTCCTTGCCGGTACCGGTTTCGCCCAGTACCAACACCGTGGTATCCGTGGGCGCGACTTTCTTGATGTGGTCGTAAAGGGTAATCATGTCTCCGCAACTGCCGACGAAGCCCTCGGCGGCGGCGGATTCGGCGGTTGCTTCCAGTTCCTCAGCGGTGGCGGCCGCCGTACTGGGATGCTCGGCGATGATCCTGTGTACCGCGGTGACCATATCGTTGTGATCGAAGGGCTTGGCAATATAATCCATCGCGCCCATGCGCATGGAATCCACAGCGGAGCGCAGGCTGGCGTAACTGGTCATGATCAGTACCGGCACGGCGCCGGCTTTCTTGATCAAGTCAGTGCCGGGGGCGCCGGGCAGTCGCAGATCGCTGATGATGAGATCAAAGTCGGTGAGTGTGTGCTTGCTCTCGGCCTCTTGTACGGAAGCCGCTTCACTGATTTTGTAGTTGCTACGCTCCAGCAATCGACGCAGTGCCGTGCGAATGACGGACTCATCTTCCACGATCAGAATTTGCTGCATAAAAACCCAACTCCCGGCAAAAACGTTACTGCGTGTGTAGCCACGACACAAAATAGCGCTTCTGTTCTCTTTTTGCCAGTGCAGGCCGCGTTTCAGAGGTATTCTTGTGGGTACTCGGCGCGCTCCAGCTGCACGGTAAAACAAGTGCCGACGCTCGCCCCGGCCGGTGGGCTGGCCAACAGAATACGACCGCCCAAATCCTCGAGAATGCTGTAGACGACGGACAAGCCCAGACCGGTGCCCTGGCCGGGCTCCTTGGTCGTGAAGAAGGGTTCGAAGATCTGCCCTTGCACATCCTCGGGAATACCACATCCGAGGTCGCTGACAGCGATGTGAACCTGGCTATTGTGAATAGCACTGGCAATGGTAATGGGCTGCTGTTCCTCACTGGCATCACGGGCATTGCTCAACAGGTTGATGAATACCTGCAACAGCTTTTGACCGTCGGCCAACACCAGGTGCTCGCGATCGCAGCGATTGTCGAACCGCACCGGCTTGGCACTGTGATCCAGTTCCAACAGGTGGATGGCTTCATCCACACAGTCAGCCATGTTCAGTGGGACCAGTTGTGTGGCCTCTATGGTGCCGTTGCCACTGTGGGAGAAATTTACCAGGGATTCCACTATGCGAGTGACGCGACCCGTTTGTTTGAGAATCTCTCTGGCGGTTTCCTGTACCTCGGTGAGGTCTTCCTCATATTCCAGGTTCTGGGCCAGACAGGCGATGCCGGTGATGGGATTGCCGACCTCGTGGGCAACCCCGGCCGCCAGCCTGCCGATGGAAGCCAGGCGCTCACTGTGCAGCAACTCCTGCTCCAGCATCTGGTAGTCGGTAATATCCTCGACCACGATAACCTTGTCCTCGGTTTCCCGGGAGGAGGATACAACGGTGGTTTTGTGCAGGCTGATCCAGCGACCGGGACTTGCTTTGCCCGGGTGGTTGGCAGAGGCCAGGTTGAGGCGAAGTTCGGCGGCTTCCTCCGAGCGCGCGAATTTCTGCAGCAGGGAAGTCCACGCGGGGGGCAAGGCGGTAAGGTAAGAGCCCACCACAGCGTCGGCGGATACCCCGGTGATGTGCTCCATGAACCGGTTCCACATCAATACCTCTTCATCGTGGCCCAGGGAGAACACCCCGATAGGTAATTCCTGCAGGGTATCGCGGTGGTAGCGGCGCAGATTGTCCAGGTCCGCGGCGAGGCCGGTGAAGCGTACCTGGGAGTCGTCCAGGCGCTGCTCAATCAGGCTGATGTCCTCGGCGCCGCGCGGACCGTCCAGTTGGAAGGGAATGCAGCGTTGCAATATCTGGTGGGCCACCGTGGGACCGAGCATGCCCGACAGGTTAGCCTCAATACGTGCACGCAGACGGCGCAGGGCGTAGGGGCGGCTCTCGTTGCTTTCCAGTTGCAGGTCTGTCAGGGCCTGGTCCACCTCCGCGGAGGCGGTGGATTCTCCCAACTCGGTGCTGAGTTGGTGTTTGAATTCATGGGGGCTGTGTAGCGTGAGCGTCTGGCGCAAGGGTCGATTCAAATCGTCCATGGAGCAGATTTCTGCGGCCTGGCGCTCCCCGGGACTGGTTTTGGTCAGCACCGACACCAACAGGAACAACAGCATATTGATGCCCAGGGAGCAAATCGTGGCGGCGCTCCAGATACTCTCCACGTCATCGAACCAGATCAGGTACAGGTAGCGGATAAACTGGGGATCAAAGTCACTGACCAGTGGTAGCAGCAGGGTGAAAAACCAGGTCAGGAAACCGCCCAGCAAGCCCATCAGCAATCCCTTGCGATTGGCGCCTGGCCAATAAATGGTGGCCAGGATTCCCGGCAGGAACTGCAGGGTGCCGACGAATGCGACCAGGCCCAGGTCCATCAGCGATTGCCCTTCGGCGAGAAAATGGTAGAACAGATAGCCGGCGAGGATGATCGCGCTTATCACGACGCGGCGCAGCCAGCGCAACTGCTGGTAGATTTCCGGCGCCACATCGAAGTGCCGACCGGTGGCTTGTAACTGCACCGGCAAAATCAGGTGATTGAGGCACATATTGGCCAGGGCCAGGGTGCTGACAATGATAATGGCACTGGCGGCCGACAGGCCGGCCACGAATGCGGCGGTGGTGAGCAGCGCTGAGTTTTGGCTGAGTCCCACCGCCAGCGCACTGTAGGCGATGGGCAGGCTGCCCTCCAGCTTGAGGCCTGCCCAGGTGATGGGCAGAATCGGCAGGCTGATCAGCAGCAAGTACAGCGGCAGTCCCCAACTCGCTACCCGCAATGCCCCGCTGCCGGGGTTCTCGGTGAAGGTCATGTGAAACATGTGTGGCATGGCGATGGCCCCGGCGAAAAATATCAGCAGCAGAGCCCGGGAGGAATCCTGGCGCAGGGGCGAATCGAGCAGTTCTATAATGTGTGGATTAGCCAGCAGCCAGTCATTCATTTCCGCAAATCCACCGAACAGGGAGTACACGGCACCCAGGCCCACGAGTATCAGGGCCAACAGTTTCACCAGTGATTCGAGGGCGATGGCCGCGACCAGCCCATTGTGCCGTTGCTGTGCGGTCACATGGCGGGTACCGAAGAGCATGGTGAAGGCCGCGATGATGGTACAGAACAGGATCGCCAGTCCGTCCTGGCGACGCTGGTTGGCAGTGTGAAAATCGCTGCTGGTAAAAAGAATCTGTGCCGCGTCGGATACCGCCTGAATCTGCAATGCCAGCATGGGCAGCATGGCCAGCAGCATGGCCAATGTCACCAGCGTTCCCACCGAGGAACTGCGAAAACGGAAGGTGAGCAGATCGGCCAGTGACTTGAGCTGGTAGATACGGCAAACCCGCAGCACCGGCGCCAGCAGCAGCGGTGCCAGGAAGAACATCGCTACCACGCCAAGGTAGTACAGCAGAAAACTGTAGCCGTAGTTGAAAGCCAGTTCGGTGGCGCCGAACACGGCCAGGGGCCCGGTGAATACGCCCAACGAGAGAACGTACACCAGTGGATGATTGAGGATGCGCTGGGGAATCACACCGCGGTCTGCGGCGTAGCCGACCGCAAACAGGCTCGACAGGTAGGCGACAATCAGCAGCAGTAATTGCGGCAGGCTAATGAACATCGTGGGAGCGCTGGTGCTGAATCCAGTAACCCAGCAGCACCAGCAGGCTCCACAACAGGTAGGGCCGGTACCAGGCAGTGCCACCGGTGTTGACCCATTCCAGCGCGGAAGGGGAAAACACCAGCGCCACCGCCAGTACCATCAGCAAGCTGCGATTGATATACATGGCCCGATACTATCAGGCCAGACTGCTCTCGGGTAAGCCCATTGTGGCGGGCACGGCGAGCAGTTGCCAACGCTCGCTGGCGAAGCTCAGGATGGAGTCAGGCGTGTTGCAGTGGGCCGGCGGCGTTGCCTGGTTCAGGAACTTCAGGGCGAGACACAAATGCCGGCAAGCCTCGGCATTGTCCAGTGCCGGCGCGTGGGTTTGTTTGCTTAATTTTTGGCCAGCTGCGTTGGTAATCACGGGTATGTGGGTATACGCCGGTTGCTCCAGACCCAGTACCTGCTGCAGGTAGATCTGACGGGGTGTGGAATCGTAGAGGTCGGAACCGCGCAAGACATGGGTACAGCGCTGTTCGGCATCGTCCAGGACCACCGCTAGTTGGTAAGCGAACAGGGAATCCTTGCGCTGGATGGTGAAATCTCCCACCTCTTGCGCCAGATTTTGTTGCAGTGCTTGCTGCAATCCGTCATCGACCTGGATCAGGGTGTCCTCGTCGACCCGCAAGCGGACCGCCGTGGGCTGATTGCAGGACAGGTTCCGGTTGCGACAGTGGCCGCGATAAACGCCGCCGCTTTGCGCCAGCATTTGCCGGCTGCAATCGCAGCGAAAGGCGCGCCCGCTCTCAAGCAGCTGATCAACGACGGCGGCATAGGCGGCGTGGCGCTGGCTCTGCCACAACACCGGACCATCCCAGTACAAACCGTGGGCACGTAAGCTGTCGAGAATGCTGTCAGCTGCACCGGGCTGCTCCCGGGGTGGGTCCAGATCCTCCATGCGTAGCAGCCAACGCCCGTCATTGCTGCGGGCATCCAGAAAGCTGGCCAGTGCACAAATCAGTGAGCCCAGGTGAAGCGGGCCGGTGGGCGAGGGCGCAAAGCGCCCTACATAAGGGGCAGGGGCAGAGCCCAAAGCAATGGGTCTAGCCCTGTACCTGCTTTTCCTTCATTTCGTCCAGGGTTTTGCAATCGATGCACAGCGTCGCGGTGGGACGCGCTTCCAGACGCTTGATACCAATTTCTACACCGCAGGCTTCGCAGTAGCCGTAGTCGTCGGCATCAATGTTGTCTATGGTCTTGTCGATCTTCTTGATCAGCTTGCGCTCGCGGTCACGGGTACGCAATTCCAGGCTGAATTCTTCTTCCTGGGTGGCGCGGTCAGCCGGGTCGGGGAAGTTGGCAGCTTCATCCTTCATGTGGTTTACCGTGCGGTCAACTTCCTCCATCAACTCGGATTTCCAGTTGAGCAGGATGCTCCTGAAGTGGTCGTACTGCTTTTCGTTCATGTACTGCTCGCCACGCTTGTGCTTGTAAGGCACGAAGTTCTTGAATTCAATAGAGGCGGCTAATCTGGCGGACTTTCGGGGCATGGTAACTTCCCGTGCTGGTTCAGTTTTAGACAAATTTTAGAGCTTCAGCCGGTGGCCTTTTCTCCGAGGGCGCAAAACCTACCAGATATCCGCCCTCTGTGCCACTGAAAATTCAAGCCGAAGCGGGAATAGCCACATTGCCAGCAATGAATTGCTAGAATGGCGACCGCCTTAAAACTGGAGCTAACTATGCCTCTCACGCCAAGGTTTGCCAGCCGTCTGTCAGACATTGAGCCCTTCCGGGTTGTGGAGGTGTTAACCCGGGCCACGGAACTGGAACAGCAGGGGCGGGATATAGTGCACCTGGGTGCCGGTGAGCCCGACTTCACCACCGCCGATCCTATTGTGCAGGCCGGCCGCCAGGCGCTGGCCGATGGCCGCACCCACTACTCCCAGGCCGGGGGTATTCCACAGCTGCGAGAGGCGCTATCCCGGTGGTACCAGAGCGAGTATGGCCTGGTGATCGATCCCGGGCGGATCATGGTCACCCCGGGCGCATCCGGCGCGCTGTTGCTATTGTCAGCGTTACTGCTCAACCCCGGGGAGAGTATGCTGCTGCCCGACCCCGGCTACCCCTGCAATCGCCATTTCATGCGCCTGGTAGAAGGCCGTGGCGATTTGGTGGCAGTGAGTGCGGAAAGCGGCTTTCAGCTGGATAGCGATTTGGTGGGCTTACATTGGAGTGAGGGAACGGTGGGGGCGCTGGTGGCCTCGCCGGCAAACCCCACTGGTGGCGTGCTCAACCGGGAGCAATTGCGCGGCTTGTCAGAGGCGGTGCGCGAGCGCAGCGGCTACCTGATCGTGGACGAGATTTACCACGGACTGGGTTTTGGCGTGGAAACCCCATCGGTCCTGGACATCGATCAGGATGCATACGTGATTAACAGTTTTTCCAAGTATTTCGGTATGACCGGTTGGCGCCTGGGCTGGTTGGTAGCACCGGCAGCGGCGGTGCCGGAGTTGGAGAAGTTGGCCCAGAATCTGTTTATCTCCATGTCCACCATGGCCCAGTATGCGGCACTGGCAGCGTTCGCCCCCGAGACGCGAGAGATCCTCGACCAGCGCCGGGATATTTTCGCCCAACGCCGCGACTTTCTGCTGTCGGAATTGCTGAAGCTGGGTTTCGAGGTGCCGCAGTGCCCGGATGGGGCCTTTTATATCTATGCCAATATCAAGCGCTTTGCCAATGATAGTCAGCAGTTCTGTCTGGACATGCTGGAACAGCACGGCATCGCCATCACCCCGGGGGCTGATTTTGGCCGCAACCGGGCCTCGGACTATGTACGTTTTTCCTACACTACCGGCATGGATCGCATCGAGGAAGCGGTTGCCCGGATGACGCGGGTGCTGGCCTAGGAGGGTCATTAGCAATGCAATTTCCCTCCCCCCTGGAACGCGGCACTCTGCTGCGCCGTTACCAGCGCTTTCTGGCGGACGTTGAACTGGACACCGGCGAGATGATCACGGCCCACTGCCCCAATACTGGCGCCATGACCGGTTGCGCGGAACCGGGTCGCCCGGTGTGGCTGTCGCGCAGCGACTCGAAAACCCGCAAGTATTCCCATACCTGGGAACTGGTGGAAACCGCCGCGGGGTTGGCCTGTGTTCACTCCGCCCGTGCCAACAAGGTGGTATTGGAGGCGCTGCAGGACAACCGTGTCGAAGAGTTGGCGGGATATGCTGAGCTGCGCAGCGAGGTTAAATACGGCGCAGGCAGTCGCGTCGACCTGCTGCTGAGTGATGAAGGGCGGCGTTGTTATGTGGAAGTAAAATCGGTGACCCTGTATCAGGAGGGTGGCATCGGGGCATTTCCCGATGCGGTTAGCACGCGGGCGACCAGGCACCTGCGGGAATTGCAGGCGGTGGTGGAAAGCGGTGATCGCGCGGTGATTTTTTTCTGTGTATTTCACAGTGGCATCCAGCGGGTGCGCGCCGCCGCCGAAATTGATCCCAATTACGCCCGTGCGCTGGCCCAGGCGCTGGCCGCAGGAGTGGAAACCCTGGCCTGGGGTGTAGAGATCAGCCCGCAACAGATCCGGCTGCAACAAGCGCTGCCGGTGCTGGCTCCCTGAATGTAACAATAGGAGTGACGAGGTACACTAGGCGCTATGCAACTGAGTCCGGAACAACTGACTGGCCAGGTCGAAACCCACCTTGTATACGCTGGCGATGGCCGGGCGCTGCAAACCGCCTGTTGGGAGGCGTTTGGGCAGCTGCAGCAAGCCGCCATTGCAGACGGTTTTGATTTGCAGATTGCCAGTGCTTTCCGCAGTTTTGAACGACAACTGGAAATCTGGAATAGCAAGGTGCGCGGGGAGCGCCCCGTGCACGATGATCAGGGTGTGAACCTGGATCTGGATAAGCTGGAGCCGCTCGAAAAAGTGCACGCCATCATGCGTTTTTCAGCCCTGCCGGGTGCCTCACGGCACCACTGGGGAACCGATCTCGATGTGTTTGATGCGGCGGTAGTACCCGTGGATTACCAGGTGCAGCTGAGCCCGGCCGAGGTGGCCCCGGACGGCATCTTTGCCGGGCTTCACGCCTGGCTGGATGTGCGCATTGCAGCGGACCAGGCCTTCGGCTTCGAGCGACCTTACGGGGTGGATGGCGGCGGGGTAGCCCCGGAACGCTGGCATTTAAGTTATGCCCCACTGGCCCGGGATTACCTCAGCAACTTGACTGTCGCCGTGCTGGTCGCGGCGCTACGCGACAGTGGGTTGGAGTTACTGGGGCCTGTACTTGAGCACCTCCCGGAAATCCACCGCCGCTATGTCCGTCCTCCCTCAAGCGAGGATACTTGAGGGTTGTGGTCACTTCGCGCGAAAGCGACGGGCAGCCGTAGGCAAGGCTTGTAAGCGCTGCACCGAGTTGGGTAGTATGTGCCACCCTTAAAATAAGACTAGATGGGAGAATTATGTCTCAGATGTTAATGCTACCGCCCATTCTCGGTGTGGTAGGCCTTGCTGTCGCTTTCATTATTTACCACATTATGACTCGCCACGACCACGGCGAGGATGCGGTCAAGAAGATTTCCGACCAGATTCATGAAGGTGCGATGGTATTCATGCACCGCGAATACAAGATGCTGGCCATGTTTAGCGCGGTGTTGGTGGTCGCCATATATATATCACCACTGGGCGCCAATACAGCGATCGCCTTCCTGGCTGGAGCGATCTCTTCGGCAACGGCAGGTTACCTGGGTATGTTTGCCGCCACCAAGGCCAATGTGCGTACTGCTGTGGCCGCCAACAATCATGGCGCAGCACAGGCGTTATCCATTGCCTTTTATGGTGGTTCGGTCATGGGTCTGCTCGTAGCCTCGCTCGGTCTAATCGGCCTCGGTGGCCTGTACCTGTATTTCGGCGGAGACCCCGACACGGTGCATGCCATTCACGGCTTTGGCATGGGTGCCTCCACCGTGGCCCTGTTTTCCCGTGTCGGCGGTGGTATCTTCACCAAGAGTGCGGACATAGGTGCCGACCTGGTGGGCAAGTTGGAAGTGGGTATTCCCGAGGACGATCCCCGCAACCCGGGCGTGATTGCCGATAACGTCGGCGACAATGTCGGTGATATCGCGGGCATGGGTTCCGACATCTTTGAATCCTACTGCGGTGCCATGATTGCCTGCATTGCAATTGCCTCTACCATGGTTATTGCAGCGGAGGTCCAAAGCGCCATGATGGCGCTACCGCTGATGCTGGCCAGTTTTGGCCTGATTGCTTCCATTGGCGGTATCCTGATAGTGCGGAGCCGGTCTGCAGCGGCACCAGAGGCTGCCTTGCGCAGCGGTACCCTGTTGGCGCCGGTAATTTTTGTCGCGATGGCCTGGTTCCTGATAGGTAACATGGGTCTGGATGCCAACATCTGGTGGGCAGTGGTAAGCGGTGCCGTTGGCGGTATCGCGATCGGTCTGATCACCGAGTACTACACCGGCGGTGCTCCGGTGCGCAAAATTGCCAAGTCCGGTGAAACCGGTCCGGCCACCGTTATGATCACTGGCCTGGCGGTAGGCATGGAGTCGGTGGTTGCACCGATTTTCTGCCTCGCCGGAATTATTTATGTCTCTACCGAACTCGCCGGCCTCTATGGGGTAGGCATAGCCGCAGTCGGCATGCTGGCTACGGTGGGGATCACCATGGCTATCGATGCGTATGGGCCGGTCGCGGATAACGCAGGCGGTATTGCCGAGATGGCGGGCATGGGGGAAGAAACCCGCGCCATTACCGATGGGCTGGATGAGGTGGGCAACACCACGGCCGCCATCGGCAAAGGCTTTGCCATCGGTGCGGCGGCGCTGGCGGCACTCGCAATTATTGCAGCCTTCGCTGAAACGGTGCAGGCCAATAAAGGTGCCTTCAGTCTGGATATCACCGATCCTGCTGTGTTGGTGGGTATGTTTATCGGCGGCACCATTCCCTTCCTGATTGCCTCCATCACCATGACCGCAGTTGGCGATGCTGCCTTTGAGATGATCAATGAAATTCGCCGCCAGTTCCGGGAAATACCCGGCCTACTGGAAGGCACCGGCGAGCCCGATACCGCCCGCTGTATAGACATTGCCACCACGGCAGCCCTGAAACGGATGATCCTGCCGGGTGTCATTGCGGTGTCCGCGCCGGTGTTGGTGGGCTTTGGCCTGGGCGCGGAATCTCTCGGCGGCATGCTGGGTGGCGCATTGTTGGGCTGTGTGTTGATGGCGTTGATGATGGCCAATGCCGGTGGTGCCTGGGACAATGCCAAGAAGTATGTGGAGAAAGGCAACCTGGGTGGCAAGGGGTCTGAAACCCACAGCGCGGTGGTGGTTGGCGATACTGTCGGCGACCCCTTCAAGGATACGTCAGGGCCCTCCATGAACATTCTTATTAATGTTATGGCGATTGTTAGTCTGGTGATTGCTCCGTTGCTCTGATAGAGCTTAGTGGCGGATTGTGCCCTCCTGATTACTCCTTGGAGAAGTTCTGTGAGTACAGGCTGGGATCACAGAGTTGACGTGTTGATTGTTGGCTCCGGCGCGGGCGCCATGACCGCGCCCACGCTGCCCCCGGCCAGGGTGTTGGGCTGTATCGCCGGCACGGGCGCCGCCAACAGTTAGACCTTGAAGCGCTTTTTGAGTTTGCGTGGAACCGCCTCATTTTTGAGGCGGGCATACTGCGGCAGCCCTTTGCGATAGGGCGGGTAGTCCTCACCGGTAACCAGCGGCGACAGATACTTCCGAGCCGCCTCGGTAATGGCGAAACCATCGCGACTGATGAAGTTGCGCGGCAACTTCTTTTCCACATTGGCGACTTGCTTCAGGTCAGCCTCGCCCACGCGCCAGCGGTAGTTTTTGCCCTTGCCGCGTTCGATGGTGACCATGACCGCGTTCTTGCCCGCCAGGGCCATGTGAACGGCTGCTTCGCCCACTGCGTAGGCCTGTTCCACGTCAGTCGCAGAGGCGATATGACGTGCGGAGCGTTGCAGGTAGTCGGCCACCGCCCAGTGATACTTGTAGCCCAATTCCGCCTTGATCATTCCCGCCAGCGTGGGCGCGACTCCGCCCAATTGCGCATGGCCGAAGGCATCGCGGGTGCCCGCGTCGGCCAGGAAGCTGCCGTCGGCATACCGGCTGCCCTCAGAGGCGACAATCACACAAAAGCCGTGGCGCTTGACGCTGCTTTTCACCTTGCGCAGGAATTTCTCCCGCTTAAAGGCAATTTCAGGTAGCAGGATAATATGCGGCGCATCCCCTTCCCGCTCCGCGGCCAGTCCAGCGGCGGCTGCGATCCAGCCTGTGTGACGACCCATCGCTTCCAGTATGAATACCTTGGTCGAGCTCTCGCACATGGAGGCCACATCCAGGGCCGCTTCACGAGTGGAGATGGCGATGTACTTGGCCGCTGAGCCGAAGCCGGGGCAGTTGTCGGTCAGCGGCAGATCGTTATCGATGGTTTTGGGGATATGAATGGCCTGCACCGGATACCCCAGGGTAGCGCTGAGTTGCGATACCTTGAGGCAGGTGTCGGCACTGTCACCGCCGCCGTTATAGAAGAAATAGCCGATGTTGTGGGCCTTGAACACCTCGATCAAACGCTCGTATTCGGCGCGGTTTTCCTCGATGCCCTTGAGCTTGTGGCGGCAGGAGCCGAACGCGCCGGAAGGTGTGTGCTTGAGTGAAGCGATGGCGCTGGCGCTTTCCTTGCTGGTATCGATCAGTTCTTCCCGCAGCGCGCCGATGATGCCATTGCGGGCAGCGTACACCTTACCGATGTGCTTGCGCTGGGCGCGAGCGGATTCGATGACACCGCAGGCGCTGGCGTTAATGACGGAGGTAACTCCACCCGACTGGGCGTACAGGATGTTCTTGCGGGGCATTGCAGGTTCCTTGGGTAGCGGTTAAAGCAGCGCGACATCATACGGGAATTAGGTGCGCGGCGCAGCATTGCGCGCAACTCGTCATGGTACTATTGCAGCCGCCTGAACGGGGGAACTGATTGAGCAAACACATCCATATTCTGGGGATATGCGGGACCTTTATGGGAGGTGTGGCCCTGCTGGCACGGGAGCTGGGGTTCACCGTCAGCGGCACGGATGCCAACGTCTATCCCCCTATGAGCACCCAGTTGGCGCAGGCGGGCATTGAGCTGATGCAGGGCTATGATGCGGCACACCTGCAACCGGCGCCGGATGTGGTGGTGGTGGGCAATGCCTTGTCCCGGGGTAATGCCGAGATAGAGCAACTGCTCAATGCGGGCTTGCCTTATATCTCTGGGCCGCAGTGGTTGGCGGAGAATGTGTTGCGGGGGCGCTGGGTACTGGCGGTGGCGGGAACCCATGGCAAAACCAGTACCAGCAGTCTGCTGGCCTGGATTCTGGAACAGGCGGAACTGAGCCCCGGTTTTCTCATTGGCGGCATACCCGCTAACTTTGGTGTGTCAGCGCGTCTCGGGCAGTCAGACTTTTTCGTGGTTGAGGCGGATGAATACGACACCGCTTTTTTTGACAAGCGCTCCAAGTTTGTTCACTACCATCCCCGCACCTTGTGCCTCAACAATCTTGAATTTGACCACGCCGATATTTTTGCCGATCTGGAGGCCATCAAAACCCAGTTTCACCACCTGCTGCGCACGGTACCCGGTCAAGGCAAAGTGATTTACCGGGCCGGGGATGCGGCGCTGGCGGATGTGTTGGCGCGAGGTTGTTGGTCGGAGCAGGTGAGTTTCTCCGCTACTGACAAAGCCGATTGGCAGGTTGCCAGTGCCAGTGCCGACGCCAGTTCTTTCGAGGTGCTAGCGCACGGTCAGTCAGCTCCGGTAAGCTGGGACCAAACTGGCCGGCACAACCTGGAGAACGCCCTGGCGGCCATGGCTGCAGCGCACCATGTGGGCGTGCCGCTGGAGGTTGCGGCCCAGGGCTTGACCAGCTTTGCCGGGGTCAAGCGGCGTATGGAGTTGCTGGCGGAAATTGACGGCATCGCAATTTACGACGATTTTGCCCACCACCCCACAGCAATCGCAACAACCCTTGCAGGCCTGCGCGCCCGGGTCGGGTCCGCGCGTATCCTGGTGCTGCTGGAACCACGCTCGAATACCATGCGTGCGGGCCGGCACCGGGCTCAATTGGCGCAATCCACCGCTGCCGCAGATCAGGTTTTCTGGTATCAACCGGCGGGGCTGGATTGGGATTTGCAGGGGCTGGTCAGTGACAGTCCGGTGGCTGCAGAGCTGTTCAGCGACACCTCAGCTATGGTACAACGCGTGCTGGCCGAAACGGGTCCTGGTGACCACGTGGTGATTATGAGTAATGGCGGGTTTGATGGTGTCCACCAGCATCTGGTTACGGAATTAAACGCAAAAATCCTGTCTAAGAGCTGACAGTCAAGGAACAAGCACACTATGTCATTTGGGTCTTCCGGATTTACCTCCGTCTACGACCGCCTGGTTCTGCGTCATCCCCTGTTAAGCATTCTTGTCTGCCTGGCATTGGTGTTGGGATTGGCCAGCCAATTGGGAAATCTCAAGCTCGATGCCTCATCAGATTCGCTGGTACTGGAGGGCGATTCGGACCTGAAATACTTCAGGGAAAGCTCGAAGCTGTACGCGTCTGAAGAATTCCTGCTGGTGACCTACCAGCCTCACGGCGACTTGCTGGGGGATGACTCCCTGGCAACACTGGCTGCGCTGCGGGATGAGTTGGCTGGGCTGGAGGGCGTTTCCTCGGTGCTGAGCATTCTCGATGTGCCGCTATTACAGAGCCCGCCGGTCAGCCTTACGGATGTAACTGGTAGCGAGGGCCTGCCCACCCTGTCTGATCCCGGTATTGATCGCGAGCTGGTACGGGAGGAGTTTCGCACCAGTCCCATCTACCACCAGTTGCTGGTGAGTTCCGATGGTCGCACCTCCGCTATCCAGGTCAATCTGCAGGCGGACCAGCGCTACGCCGAACTACTGGAGCGACGCGAAAGCCTGCGAGCGAGGGCAGCGGAGCAGGGCCTGCAGGCGCAGGAGCGCGAGCAACTGCGTGCAGCCGAACGCGATTTCAAGGCCTACTCTGCGCTGGCCAGCGAGCGCCAGAGTGTTCTGGTGGAGCAAGTGCGTGCAGTGGTGGCCGTCTATCGCGATCGCGCCGACCTGTTTGTCGGGGGTGTGCCCATGATCGTCGCGGACATGGTGAGCTTCGTGCGCAGCGACCTGGTGACCTTCGGCAGTGGCATCCTGTTGTTTGTGGTGGTCGTGCTGGCGATTATTTTCCGGCAATTGCGCTGGGTGACGTTGCCGCTGATTTGCTGTGTGGCCTCGGCCACGTTCATGCTGGGATTATTGGCCTGGCTGGACTGGCGCATGACCGTGATTTCGTCCAATTTCGTGGCCCTGCTGCTGATTACGACCCTGGCAATCACCATCCATCTGGTAGTGCGATATCGGGAATTGCAGCTGGACCGGCCCGAGGCGGACCAGCGGGAACTGGTGCTGGCGACCGTGAATTTGATGGCGGTGCCCTGTTTGTATACATCGCTCACCACCGCGGTAGCCTTTGTGTCACTGGTGGTGAGTGGCATTCGCCCGGTGATTGATTTCGGCTGGATGATGACAGTGGGCCTGGCGGTGGCCCTGGTACTGACCTTCGTTTTGTTACCTTGTATGTTGGTGTTACTGCCCAAGGGCAGGCCCGCGGATGCCAGTACCCGGCACAGTGGACTGACGGTGCAGTTTGCGCGACTGACCGAAGCCCATGGCGGCAAGGTTCTGCTGGTGGCAGGGGTTCTTCTGCTCGTCAGTGCGGTGGGCATCAGCCAGCTCAAGGTTGAAAACCGCTTTATCGACTACTTCTCCGAGACCACCGAAATCTACCAGGGCATGGAGCTGCTGGATGCAGAACTGGGCGGTACTATTCCCTTGGATATCATCATTGATGTTGACGACGAAATGCAATTATTCTTGCGGCAGGCGCCGGTGCAGCGTGCGGGACCGCCTGCCGCAGGACCGCCCGCCGCCGGTGCCCCGGTCGGTGCCGATGATGAGCCCTGGGAAGATGACGGTTTTGGTGACGAATTTGAGGACGACAGCGGCTTCGATGATGGCTTTGACGGGGATGAGGAGGTCTTTCAGCAGAGCTACTGGTTCACCGTCAGTGGCATGGACAAGCTTGAGGCAATCCACAACTACCTGGATTCGCTGCCGGAAACCGGCAAGGTGCTGTCGCTGGCCACTACCTACGCCGTGGTTAAAAATCTCCTGGGTGCGGATGTGGGCGATGTGGAGTTGGCCCTGGTGCAAAGAAGTTTGCCGGAGGACATTGCCTCGATCGTGGTTTCACCCTACTTTTCCGCGGAGCAGGACCAGGCCCGGATTTCCTTGCGGGTGAAAGAAACCAGCAAGGAACTACGCCGCAACGAATTCCTCACCCGCGTGCATCGCCACCTGGTTGAAGAGATGGGCGTGAGGGAGGACAAGCTGCATTTCACCAATATGCTGGTGCTCTACAATAATGTGTTGCAGAGCCTGTTCAAATCGCAGATTCTCACCCTGGGCGCGGTCTTCATTGCAATTCTGTTGATGTTTATAGTGCTGTTCCGCTCCGTGTGGCTGGCATTGATTGCAATCGGTCCGAACCTGTTGGCGGCGGGGATCGTGCTAGGTGTGATGGGGTTGGCGGGCATCCCGCTGGATATCATGACCATCACCATTGCCGCCATTGTGGTCGGTATCGGGGTGGACCACGCGATTCACTATGTGCACCGTTTCAGGCGTGAGTTTCCCGTAGACCGGGACTACATCGCTACCATGTACCGCTGTCACGAGAGTATCGGCCGAGCCATGTTCTACACCTCGATTACCGTGATCGCCGGCTTCTCGATACTGGCCCTGTCCAACTTCACACCGACTATTTATTTTGGGCTGCTGACCAGTCTGGCCATGCTGGCGTCGGTGATTGGTTCACTGATGCTGCTACCACAGCTGATCGTGAGCCTGAAACCGCTGGGCCCGGGAGCTGAATCGTGACCGAGATTCCACTGTTTCCATTGAGTTCAGTGTTGTTTCCCGGTGGCCGCATGCCGCTGCAAATTTTTGAACAACGCTATCTGGACCTGGTGCGCAACTGCCTGAAGCAGGACTCTGGCTTTGGTCTGGTTTGGATCACCCAGGGTGCCGAGGTGGCGCAGCCCGGGGTGGGTCAACCCAGCCTGGGAGACCTGGGTACTTACGCCCGAATTGTCGACTGGGATTCCCTGCCCAATGGCTTGTTGGGTATCACCATCGAGGGGGGGCAGCGGTTTCGCCTGGATAGCACCTCGGTACGGGATGATGGACTGGTGCTGGGGCAGGTAGAGATGGAGCCGGAGCGACCGGCGCAGGCGGTCGCCGAACGCTGGCAGTCACTGCTGGACGTGCTGACCAGCCTGGAGCAGCACCCGCATGTGCAGCGCCTGGGTATTCGTGCCGATCACGCCGATGCCTGGCAAGTGGGTTCGGTGTTGGTGCAACTGCTGCCGGTACAAGAAGATCTCAAGTACGAAATGTTGCAGATGCAGGAACTGGAACCGTTCCTGCAGCGTCTGGATCAGCTACTGGATCAATTGGGCGGCTTTACCGCCTGAAGGGGGCGCCCGCCGCCGGAACGCCGGCCTCCGGAGCACCAGCCGCTGGAACGCCAGCCGCTGGAACGCCGGATTGCTAGCCCGGTGCGTCGGTTGCGGCCGGCTCTGGTGGCACCCAGCCCCCCAGGTCGCGCCAGCGATTGACGATATTGCAGAACAATTCCGCGGTCTTTTGGGTGTCGTAGGCGGCGGTGTGGGCCTCGTTGTTATCAAATTCGATATTGGCCTGTTCGCAGGCCTTGGCCAGCACCGTTTGTCCATAGGCGAGGCCAGACAAGGTGGCGGTATCGAAAAATGAGAACGGGTGGAAGGGGTTGCGCTTGATACCACAGCGCTCTACCGCGGCCGCAACGAAACCCCCGTCGAAATGTGCATTGTGACCCACCAGGATAGCCCGGTTGCAGTTCTGCTCTTTGATTTCCTTGCGAATCACGCCGAACAGCGCGGTAAAGGCCTGGTTTTCGGTCACCGCTTCCCGGAACGGGTGGTAGGGGTCGATGCCGGTAAAATCCAGCGCCGATTGTTCGATGTTAGCACCTTCGAAGGGTGCCACGTTGTAACTGTGGCTACTGTGTATCTCCAGTCGGCCGGAACTGTCCATGCGCATCAGCGTTGCAGCTATTTCCAGTATGGCATCCGTAGCTGCGTTGAAGCCGCCGGTCTCAACATCAATCACTACCGGCAGGAAACCGCGGAAGCGATCACAGATGCGGCTCACTCCACCACGCTCCAGGCGATGGTCTCGTTACTGCGCAAGGGCGTCAGTTGCTGTTGCCCCAGAGGCAGGGATGCAGGAACCTGCCAGTTTTCCTGGCGCAGGGTGATGGACTCTGTGTTGCGCGGCAAGCTATAAAAGTCCGGTCCATTGAAGGCGGCAAAGGCCTCCAGCTGTTCCAGCGCCCCGGCCTGGTCGAAAACTTCGGCATACAGCTCGATGGCGGCGTGACCGGTATAACAGCCGGCGCAACCGCAGGCGGTTTCCTTGGCGCCGGTGCTGTGGGGGGCCGAATCCGTGCCCAGGAAAAATTTGGTGGTGCCACTGGTGGCGGCTGCAATCAGAGCCTGCTGGTGGCTGTTGCGCTTGAGAATCGGCAGGCAGTAGTAATGGGGCCGAATGCCGCCCGCCAGCAGATGGTTGCGGTTGTAGAGCAGGTGATGCGCGGTAATGGTGGCGGCGACTGTGTCAGGTGTGGACTGCACAAACTGCACGGCATCGGCGGTGGTGATATGCTCCAGCACTACTTTCAGGGCCGGAAAGCGGGCGACAATGGGCGTCAGGTGGCGATCGATAAACACTTTTTCCCGGTCAAAAATATCGATGTCCTCGTCGGTGACTTCGCCGTGAACCAGCAGCGGCAACCCGGCTTGCTCCATGACGGCCAGGATCGGGTAGAGGGCATCCAACTCGGTCACGCCCGCCTCGGAATTGGTCGTGGCGCCAGCCGGGTACAGCTTTACCGCATGAATAAAGTCACTGTCAGCCGCCGCTTCTATCTCCGCCAACCTGGTCTGGTCGGTGAGGTAGAGGGTCATTAGCGGTTCGCACTGACGCGGCAGAGCCTCCATCGCAGCGAGAATACGTTGGCGGTAGGCGGCGGCATCGGCGCTCGTGATGACCGGCGGGGTCAGATTCGGCATCACGATCATGCGCCCGAAATAACGGGCCATATCAGCGCAGGTGTGGGGCAGGGCATCGCCGTCGCGCAGGTGCACATGCCAGTCGTCGGGGCGGGTGATGCGTAACTCGGTCACGAGGAACCTTAATTCGGATGTGGAGCGGGCATGCTACCCGAATCGGCGCACTGATTGAAGAGAGCTCGCCTCCCCTGTAGAATGCGCTGCTCTTTTTTAACGCCGCGAGGGGACTGTCATGTCGGAAATCAACAAAGTTGT
The DNA here is from genome assembly GCA_027295405.1 of Gammaproteobacteria bacterium. Lineage (GTDB taxonomy): Bacteria > Pseudomonadota > Gammaproteobacteria > Pseudomonadales > Halieaceae > JAPUKZ01. The sequence goes on along the minus strand of JAPUKZ010000389.1, from coordinate 4,044 downwards.
GCTGGCCTACTCCGGGGGACTGGATACCTCGGTGATCGTGCGCTGGCTACAGGATACCTACGGCTGTGAAGTTGTCACCTTTACCGCCGATATCGGCCAGGGTGAGGAGGTGGAACCGGCGCGGGCCAAGGCCAAAGCCCTGGGGGTCAAGGAAATCTACGTCGACGACTTGCGCGAGGAATATGTACGCGATTTCGTCTACCCCATGTTTCGCGCCAACACAATCTACGAGGGCGAGTACCTGCTGGGCACTTCCATCGCCCGCCCGCTGATCGCCAAGCGCCTGATCGAGATCGCCAATGAAACCGGTGCCGATGCCATTTCCCACGGCGCCACCGGCAAGGGCAACGACCAGGTTCGTTTTGAGTTGGGCGCCTACGCTCTCAAGCCCGGTATCCGCGTGATTGCGCCCTGGCGGGAGTGGGATCTGAGCTCGCGCGAATCCCTGATGGCCTATTGTGAGGAGCACAATATTCCAGTAGATTTCGCCAACGACAAGAAGAAGTCCCCCTACTCCATGGACGCCAACCTGCTGCATATCTCGTACGAGGGCGGGATACTGGAGGATCCCTGGGCGGAAGCGGAAGAGGATATGTGGCGTTGGAGTGTCAGCCCGGAAGCAGCGCCGGACCAGTCCAGTTATATTGAACTGGGTTACCAGTGCGGTGACATTATCGCCATCGACGGCCAGGCCATGAGCCCGGCCGAAGTGCTGACCCGGCTAAATGAAGTGGGGGGTGCCAACGGCATTGGCCGCCTTGATATCGTGGAAAACCGTTATGTCGGCATGAAATCGCGCGGCTGTTATGAAACCCCCGGTGGCACCATCATGCTGCGCGCTCACCGCGCCATGGAGTCGCTGACCCTGGATCGGGAAGTGGCGCATTTGAAAGATGAGTTGATGCCGCGCTACGCCAACTTGATCTACAACGGTTACTGGTGGTCCCCGGAGCGCAAGATGTTGCAGACCGCCATCGACGAATCCCAGGCGGTGGTTAACGGTACGGTACGACTGAAACTGTACAAGGGCAATGTCGCGGTAGTCGGGCGCAAGTCTGATGACAGCCTGTTTGATGAGAGCATCGCCACCTTTGAAGATGACGCTGGCGCCTACAACCAGGCCGACGCAGAAGGCTTCATCAAACTCAATGCGCTGCGCATGCGTATCGCCGCCAGCAAGGGTCGCAGCCTCCTTGCAGGCGATTAGTGTCTACTGCGGCTCCAGCCCCGGGCTGAAGCCTGACTATGCCGCCTCGGCGAGGCTGCTGGGCAGCGAACTGGCCGCTCGTGGTATTACTCTGGTGTACGGTGGCGGGCGCGTCGGTCTGATGGGTACTATAGCCGATGAGGTGCTGGCGGCGGGTGGCCGGGTGGTTGGGGTGATCCCGACAGACATCGCCGAGCGCGAAGTACAGCACGAGTCACTGACCGAGCTGCACATAGTCGCTTCCATGCACGAGCGCAAAATGCTGATGACAAAATTGTCGGACGGGATGATAGCCATGCCCGGCGGTCTCGGTACCATTGAAGAGTTGTTTGAAGTGTGGACCTGGGCGCAACTCGGATTTCATTCCAAACCCTGTGCCTTGCTCAATGTCGACGGTTACTACGATCAGTTACTGGCGTTCCTGGATGCAATGGTATCCCAGCGCTTCGTCAAGCGGATCCATCGCGATCTGCTGCACACCGATACGGACCCCGCGGCGCTGCTCGAGTGGATGCAGGCCTATGTTCCCGTCACCGCTGACAAGTGGCTGGATATGGAGAAAACCTGAATATGCAGGACGTTCTGGCCAGAGAGGCGATTCGGGAGTTGGTACTGCGTTATTGCCGCGCCATCGACCGGCGTGATTTCGAGTCGCTGGCGCAGCTCTACGCCGAGAATTCCGTGGACGACCACGGCGCCCTGTTCTCCGGCACGGGTGCCGAATATGTAGCCTGGGTACCCAGTATCCTGGAGCGCATGCTTGTGACGTCCCACCAGGTTTTTAACCACCTGATTGCAGTGGACGGGAAGTACGCGGAAGGGGAGGTCTATATCCAGGCCTATCACCTGACCCGGGATTCCCGGGGCGCGCTGGTAAAGATTATTGGTGGCGGCCGCTATCTCGATAAGTATAGCTGCCAGAATGGCCAGTGGTTGTTCCAGCACCGCAAGATTGTAGCTGATTACGAGTTGCGACTGGATGCAGAAGAAACGGTGGATGAGCTGATGCGGGGAACGAATGTGGGTGGATTTCGGGAGGCTGATCCCTCCCACGGCTTCTTCCGCTTAATCTAACGCTCCCCGGTCAGGGGCACAAACCGCACTGGCAACACGGACCGGGATGAAACACTTCCATCCGCTGCTTTCTCCACCACCAGCAACTCCTGATACCCCACCCCGGTCTCCACCGGTATTACCAGCTTTGCCCCGGGTTTGAGTTGTGCAAGCAGGGGCGGTGGAATCTCCTGCGCGGCGGCGGTAACGATAATACCGTCGAAGGGCGCGTGCTCCGGCCAGCCCAGGTAGCCATCACCCGCCTTGACCACGACATTGTCATAGCCCAGACGTTTCAGGTCGGCTTCGGCCCGGCTGGCCAATTCCGGGATGATTTCGATGCTGTACAAGGTACCTACCAGACCGGACAGTACTGCGGCCTGGTAGCCGGAGCCAGTGCCCACTTCCAGCATCACATCGCCGGGTTCGGGTTCCAGAAGATCAGTCATCAGGGCCACGATCAAAGGTTGGGAGATGGTCTGTTCATAGCCGATGCCAAGGGGCGTGTTGAGGTAGGCGCGAGCGCGTTGCTGCTGGGGAACAAACTCGTGCCGCGGCACGGTTCCCATCTGCTGCATTACTGCGTCACTGAGGCGGGACTTGCCGGTGTAATCGGCGGTTTGCCGCACGGATTCTCTGATGGCTTCGAGCATGTCACGTTGCTCCGCACTGATGGTGGCGTGTTCTCCGGCACAGCCCGGCACGCCCCACAGCAGAATCGCCAGGAGCCAGTGCGCGGGAAACGGTTGTCTGAGCCTAAGCATTATTATCAGTCTAGACCAGGTTGGCGGCTACGGTGATTTATGGGTATTCTCAGCGGCGTCATGCAGGTGTAGGGATCTATGTCGAAGGAAATCACAAGCGGATAGCCGCAGCTAGAGAATCAGGAGTAGAAAAGGGCAAAGATAATCCCGGCGGCAATTTTGGCGCTTGCGCTGCTGACCGGTGGTCGCGCGGGCACCCCCAAAGGGCAGGAGCTGAGAAATGGTGCGAAGACTGGAGCTGCGCGCGGTTTTATACCGCGCCTTGAATTTACAGTCTGCATGGGCTTAGCGCAATACGCTCAGACGCTTGCAGCGATATTACACAAATCAGATGGGGTGTAGTCACCGCTTTCGGTCTAGCCGAATCGGCGCAATTCGCCCTGGGCCGTTTTCCAGGCCAGGGTCGCATCCTCCTCGCCGAGCGTGGACTTCCACTCGCCGATGACGCCCTTGCGCACCACGGCCTCTGCAGATTCCCCGGGTTCGCGGCCGCCGGTAACCGCCGAGAAATTGGTTTGCTGGTGAATCTGTTCCAACAGTTGTGGCGACCGGGCAAGGCCCAGGCGCTGGAACAGGGAAGCGCAGACGCCATGAAAATCCCGCTGCAGATCTTCATAGCGAAGTACCAGAATGTCATGTTTGCGGCAGTGATGTGCCAGCGCCGCGGCGCGCGTTGACCAGGCGCGGAGTCGGTCATGGAAACTAATCTGTTGGGGCCTCCAGGGGGCGTCCCACTGGGTCATCAGCTTGTTAAAGTGGAGGGCGGAAATAGCGGCATCGCGACCGTCGCGAATAATGACAATTTTCTTTGAGCGAGGCGAGCATTGCTGCAGTTTTTCCAGGCACATTATCTGGTCCGCGGCCTTGAACACAATCGGTACCCCCGGCTTGCACTGGCGTTGCAGGTGCTCGAAATAGTGTAGCGGCACCTGCGAAAGGTCATCTGTATCCCTGACCTCTTCGATGAACTGCAGTAAATCCTTGCGCCGGCAGTTCACCACACTCAGGGCATTGTAGAAT